>NZ_FPLG01000053.1:0-150647 GCF_900120065.1 Moritella viscosa | reverse complement strand
CGCAAGTCTCAAGCATTGCTCGACAGTGAAGCGAGCACCAGTAGCACCGCAGGTGCTGAGGGTTTAATGAGTCCCGAAGGGGCTTCTCGGAGTTCTGTCACTAACTGTACGCCCTCTAAAAGCGACAGGTTAAATACTGGAATTAAGGCCCTTTTGAAAAGGCGCGGTATTCATTTAGATGATCACCTTACCAATGTTATGAGGGAAGGTGCCCAAATCAGAGTTGGTAAAGACCATATTGTGAAATTGAAGCAGGGATATTATGTCGATAGCCAGTATCACCCACCCGAAGTGATCGATGTAACACCTGAAGAACCTAATATTTGGGACGGTTGGAACAGTCCTGAAACTGAAATTAAAGATACATCCGATTACATACCTGGTTGGGAAGACTGGGAATCGTGGGATTGGGGTTAATCAATTGAATATATCCGGACGAATTAAATAATGACATTAAATAAGGAATTTAAAATGCTTAGACCAGGTGAAATTGTTGTTGATAACTTTGCGGGTGGTGGCGGTGCTTCTACTGGTATGGAGTTAGGTTTAAACCGATATGTTGATATTGCAATTAACCATGACCAAGATGCTATCGATATGCACAAAATGAATCATCCGGAGACAAAACATTATTGTGAATCGGTGTGGGATGTTGACCCGGTAGATGCATGTAATGGTAGTCCGGTCGGTTTAGCTTGGGTTGCTGTTCGCTGGGCTGCTTTAGTACCAGTAAGAATGATCATGCTTGAAAATGTGGAAGAGTTTTTAACTTGGGGGCCAATCGGTGACGATGGGAAGCCTTGCAAGCAAAGAAAAGGTGAAACATTTAAAGCTTTTGTTGATGCGTTAACAACTGGATTATCGAAAAACCACCCTGCTATTGAAGATGTAAAAGCTGCACTGGGTGATAACTTTGATTTGGCCACTATTGAGCGAGGCTTAGGTTATCAAGTTGAGTGGAAGATATTAAAAGCCTGTGATTTCGGTACGCCGACCATTCGGAAACGATTATTCCTGATCGCTCGTAATGATAATGAACAGATAACATGGCCAGAACCAACTCACGGCGAGGGTCTGCTACCGTATAAAACGGCTGCTGATATTATTGATTGGAGCATTCCAACCCGCTCAATATTTGGCAGAAAGAAGCCATTAGTTGAAGCGACCATGGCTCGAATTGCTAAGGGATTAGAAAAATTTGTTATTAATTCAGAGCAACCATTCATAGTGCCAGGTGATTGCTCCAATCCTATTATTTCCTCCGCTCACATTGCTAAACATTATACTGGTGTAGTTGGTTCAGATATTGAAAAACCTTTGCATACTGTTACTTCTGTTGACCATAACGCATTAATAACTAGCCACATGGTAAAGCTCAGAGGTACAAATATAGGTCATAGAACTAATGAGCCAGTTCACACCATATCAGCAGGCGGTTTACATATAGGTGAAGTTAGAGCTTTTTTGATTGAATATTATGGAACTGGAACAGCACATCGATGTGATAAACCACTTCACACAATTACAACAAAAGATCGTTTCGGTTTAGTTACTATCAAGGGTCAAGATTACCAAATTATTGATATCGGTATGAGAATGCTTGAACCGCATGAATTGTTCGCAGCTCAAGGATTCCCGGATAGTTATCTTTTTAGTCATGACAGTGCAGGTAAGAAATTATCGAAAGCTAAACAAGTGGCAAGATGCGGTAATGCTGTGTGCCCACCAGTAGCGCAAGCCCTTGTTGAATCTAATTTACCTCAAATACGTCGCATTGCGGCTTAACTAATAATGGAGTTAAACATGTTACAGAAAATTAAAAACTTAGTAGATTCAGAATTTGGTGATTTCTTTGCAGGTTTTGGTAATCCAGGTGAACCAGAAACTGCAGACGATATTGTAAGAGAACTGCAAAAAAGAATGGATGTGGTATGCATGGCCATATTTGATATGTCCACGATTAGTGCTGTAGTGGATGAAATCAAAACTGGTGTTGAAAATGCTGATGCGGGCGTTTTCCAGAAAGATTTAAGTGAATACTCTGTTGGGCAAAAATCGGTGATCTTGGCTGAATTATCAAGTGAATACTATGCATTATGCTGTGATGATTTACTTGGCTGTGATGATTTACTTGTTTGTAATAAGAATTAAATATGGAAGTTAAAGCACCGTGGGTAATTATGTGGCTTGAGTGGAATCTCTACGCATATTGGCCGAGCTTAGTAATGTCAATTATTGCTGTCTGCGCTCACAAGGTCTATTACATGCAAGAATATAATATCATTCATAGTAACCTAAGTGACGTATCCCTAGTGTTATTCGTTGGCATGAGCGCTTGGATTGTGTATTGCGCATTTAGGTATGGTTATGCGGTTGGATGATAAAATTAAGAAGAGTTAAAACAAAGCCCTCAATGTTGAGGGCTTTTTGTTGCCTACAGATAAGACATCTGCAGCTGTAATTCTTGGCGTTGTTCGGGCGCTAACGTTCTCATTAGCTCCATGGCCATTTGAGAAGTGCTTTTAGCTGATGGGCTCAGCGTATGACTGAAACTAAGATTCATCACAAAAGAGTGGCCACATAAAGGGTCGCTGCAGCTGCAGTATAAAACGGTATAACTATTAGAAATTCTATTCGTTTTTTGAATCCGGCTTTTATCACCACACTCTGGGCAGAGTACTCGCATAACACATCCATTGGCTCACTGACTGACCCCTTTATTATATATTAAAGGGCTGTGTTTTTATACAGTTGAGTAGAGTGCCGCGTGTGCGCGTAAATTCTGTAAGCGAATTACACGGATGATTTAAAATGCTCAGGAAAACAAAGTAAACGGCACGGGAAAATCACTCCTCCTCCCCACCTGCAGCGTTTTACATCTGCTTTTTTTTCAGTTTTAAATTCTTCAGTTAATGGGGTAGGCGATTCCGTGAAGCAATCAGCGAGCCCTTATGCTACGCGGGGTGTTAGATAAATTTTAAGTGCTTAAAATCGCTCTCAGGCGTCCTTTCAAAATTTCAACAATTGAAAGAAATTACAGTTTTTTGTGATTTTATTACATTTTAATCCTGTTCTATCATATGTTAAGTAATTGAATATTAAGTTTTTCAATGATTTTACGTGGGTTTTTAAGTAATTATTCATTTCAAATACCACTGAAAAAATAATTAAACAAAGCCAATTGGGATAAGGCCCGAGAGGTGATTTCAGGCCAAAAAGTAAATTTCAAAAAACAGGACCACATAATGGCAACTAAATTGCTATTTATCCGCAAATAAGGCTCACGGAAAATGGGTTATTTTCTGCTTTCCGTCAGTAATAAATAATCTATTCCTTCATGGTATTTGTTAAATCAAACTCAAGTTTAAGGTGTGTAGGTAATTCTGGGTCGTTATTGACTGCATCCATGATTATTTTACAAGCCGGAATAACTTCGTTTTTGTTATAAACAAAATTAAACTTGATCGGGTCACCACGCGTGCCGCCGTTCGGGATGATAGCCGCCAGTTCAACAGGATAGCGATGGCCTGTTAATACCTCTTGTGCTGACACGCTTTTTATCTTGTCGAATTCGTCTTTAGTGGCAATATCACCAACTGGAATTAGCTGAATACCTTTTTCTTTACCATTGGGAATATTGACAAACATAGACCGAAAGTTACCAACTCCGCGACTAGAAGACATTTTTTCTTTGAGATCGTCTTCATCTTCTTTGCTTAGATTTGGGTCTGTGGCGTAAAAGATAAACCCCATGTGCAAGCCGTTTTTATAATAGCGACGTCTAAATGATGTTGCATCAGTGCTCAGTAATGCAGATTGAACACAGCCAAGGTAATCGGGTCCACCGTAAACTTGTTGAATCGCATCATATTGCTTGATGAAAATGATATCTTCTTTTTTATATTTACGTTTTTTATCATCTCGTTCCAATAAGACAAAATTACCTTTTTTGTTTTTACGGATGTATGCTGATGGCAATGGATGCAGATCCACTACCTGGTTAAAGTGATTTCGGATTTTTACAATTGCAACGTCGCCAAACTCCAAGAAATCATTTACAAGGGATTGCATTTGTTGGGTTCGCATACCGCCTTTGATAAATCGTCCTGCTATCATATTGCGCCGTGCTATCAGGATAGATCCGTGATATGCATTGGCGCGGGTGAGTTTGTTTAGCCCCAATCTATCAAGTGGTGGTTCCCAGTAATCACCTTCGTCATTATAAAATAACTCACTGTATTCATAGTTGTTGAAGTCTCTATTCATGACCTCTGGCTCACCAAAGCTGAACATTACACTTTCATTGTTTGATTCATTATCTGCTTCATCGTTAATTATTTGTTTATCTGTCATGCTGCGGTTGCCCAAGTTGATTTAATTTTAGTGTTGTGATCAAGCGGTTCATTGATAACGGCATGAGCAACAGCCCAAAACGCATCGGCATGGCCTGTTAGTTCACTGCGTTCTGCTTTAAATGTCATGGCATTGCCCGAATTTGTTGATGTACGTTTTATTGCCATGAATGCCATCGCTATATCTTTATGCTCTGCATCAAACTGCAGCCGGTTACTTTCGATGACATCAATCATTTTCATTACAAGTCGGTTTTTGCTTTCATTGCTGTAATGAATGGCGTGTGCTTCACGTGGGTATTTTTTATGAATTAAATCCCATACGCCCGCGCCAATCCCTGTTGTATCAACGCCCAGGTACGTGACGTTATAGCGTTCAAAAAATTTAATAATTTGGGAAAATTGATACTGGAAGTTAAGCCCTTTCCAATAGACCTTTTCAAGTACACGGAATTTTTCAGGGGCCACAATCGGCGGAGCAACTGCAACAAGACAGGCATTGTCTCGCGTTCGAGATGGATCATAACCAAGCCATACTTCACGATGTCCAAAGGGTCGTTTATCTTTTGCTTTTAAATCTTGCCAATGCGAGATATCAACCATGCAACGTTCCAGGTGGCAGAATTGGAAAACAGAGCTGGCAGCATCAACAAAGACACACATAAATAGATTTTGAAAATCGGCGTAGCTGTATTCATCGCGTAATTCTTCAATATCAAACAGCCCGCACCCGCCAGCAACAGCATCTTCAATGGTGACTATGTAGCGCCATTGCTTGTCGGGGCAAACAATGCCTTTCTGCATTTGCTTGTTAGTTGGAAATTCAATGCGTTCACGACTTTCTTTACCGCGCTTCCAGCTGTCTCCCGTCCAAAACGGATAGGCCTGATGAGTCTTTGATGACGGCGTTGAAAAGTAAGTTTTACGCCAATTAGTATGTGTCGCCATTGCTGAAGCAAGTTTATTTAATTCTTCAAATTTTGGGATCCAAAAATACTCATCAACATAAACATGGCCATGATAACTTTGTGCTGTTTTTGAGTTGGTCGATAAAAATCTAAGTTCAGCACCGTTAGATAAAATAATAGGGTTACCAGTGAGCTGCACACCAAGGAAATTTTCGGCAATAGCAATGATGTAACTGCGAAATACTTCCGCTTGAGCGCGTGATGCCGACAGAAAGATTTGGTTATCGCCGGTCAATATCGCATCTTCTAACGCTTCACCACTAAAGTAATAAGTCGCACCAATTTGGCGTGATTTAAGAATATTACGAATACGTTGTGTCAGGTTATCCCGCATCGTGAGTTGGTATTTAAATAACGACGAATGCCAATCTTCAAAATCTTCCGGCGTTAAATGCTCAATATTATTCTTACCGGCTTTTTTCTTCTTCTGACTATCCGTTGAGTTGTTTTGTCGAGACTTACCGCTATTACGCTTTTCTTTTTTATTATCCCCGTCAGGCTGCTTCTCTCGAAATTGCTCTTGAGTACGCAGCTTTTTCAGATTCGTATGATGTTTGACTAAGCGATCTAACAAGTCGAGTTGTGATTTACTCGGCTCGGGGATTTCAATAATAGCTTGAATGCGTGTTGAAATAGCCTCGTCAACAGTGTGCTCTCGTAGCATATCTCGCCAACCGTATCGGTCAGCCCAGTAATAAACAATACGTTCATTTGCTAGGCCTAGTTCTTTTCCGACTTCTTTTGGGGTCC
The DNA here is from genome assembly GCF_900120065.1 of Moritella viscosa. Classification (NCBI taxonomy): domain Bacteria; kingdom Pseudomonadati; phylum Pseudomonadota; class Gammaproteobacteria; order Alteromonadales; family Moritellaceae; genus Moritella; species Moritella viscosa. Next base: position 144,577 of record NZ_FPLG01000053.1, on the reverse strand, counting down.
AAGCCTTCAAATACAATGCCCGTGCAGCTTGTCTTATTTCTGGTGAATACGCCATGTTTGCCCTTTCTGTGTTTACGTTTTTACATCATACCGCTGGAAAATTGGCAAATATTTAAGTGAAATTCCGCTGGCTTCCAGAAATGCCAAAAATGGAATTCAGCGGAACGTAACTAGCTGAATAGCATTATGTAAAAGCGTATTGTTGGGTTCACTGACGACACCGTTATAAATTTTAAAACTTAAAGTGGGCTTATGAGTAAAACGAGTGATTGGAAAATAGTAGCAACAGAAGGCGCGACGGTTGATGGTCGTGCTGTCACTACTAACTGGATCAAAGATATGGCTCAATTATATTCACTCGATGAATATACTGCGTTGATTTGGCCAGAACACAGTCGCTCGCGCTGGGACAAGTACGAGGGTAAAAACTGGGGTACTGTCGAAGATATTAAAGCAGAAAAGCGTGCAGGAAAACTACGCTTGTTAGCCAAAATTACGCCCAATGCCCATTTATTGAAAGCGAATGCAGAAGGGCAAAAGCTTTTTACATCTATTGAGCCAAACCCTGACTATAAAGGCGAAGGTCGTTGCTACCTGATGGGACTGGCGGTGACTGACTCCCCCGCGTCAACAGGTACAACACGTTTAAAATTTTCAAAGGGTAGTGGTGAAGAGTGCAGCCATGAGTACAGCGAACTAGAAGAAATTGATTTTTCTGAATGCGCCACGCTCAATCCATTGGCTAAGGCATTTTCTACAATTGCACACTTCTTTGAAACTGGTGGGAAACTGCCAGCACTTGAAGCCGAACCCCAATCACAGGAAGAAGAAAGCATGGATAAAGAACAGTACGCTACGTTGATGGGCAAACTAGATACCATTGAAGAAAAGCAGTCTGCACTAGAAGGCAACCAAACGGAATTTGCTAAACAACTGAAAAATCCAGCTGCCAACACTGACGATGAACCCAATGTTGCTGATGATAAAGATAAGCCAAAGCCAACGGGTAACGCTGGTGTCACAGCTGAGCAATTTAGCGCGTTAATGGGCAAAGTTGATAATGTGCTCACCAAACAAGGTGAATTAGACACCCAATTCAGCGAGTTAAAAAATGAAGTACCTGGTCAGCGCAACGCTGGTGAAGGTGCGGATGTCGACAACCAAGTGGAGGCTATTTAATGTTTAGTGCATTAGCGAGTAGCTATTTAGAAAAATATTCAATCGCAGTTGCGTTAGCAGCTGGCATTCCTGACGCAACCAAACAGTTTGCTATTGCTCCGCCAATGGAAACCAAATTGCGTCAGGCCATCACCCATGCTGATTCATTTTTAAAAATGATTTCAGTGATCCCTGTGGACCAAATTAAAGGTCGCGTTATCGATGTTGGTACCGGCGGTTTACTAACGGGTCGTAGTAAGACTGGTCGATTCAGTGCAACCCTTGGTAATGCTGAAAATACCTATGAATTAACTGAAACAGATTCGGGTGCTGCGGTTGCCTGGGCTACGTTAACTCAATGGGCTAACTCTGGTACAGCTGGCGAATTCATTAAATTAATGAACAATGCGATCACGCGTAATTTTGCACTCGACATGCTGCGTATTGGTTTTAATGGTATCAGCATTGCTGAAACAACAGACCCTGAAACATACCCACTGGGCCAAGACGTAAATAAAGGTTGGATGCAGCAAGCGAAAGAAAAAGCACCAGCTCAGGTACTCGCGACTGCAAAATTAGATCCAACAGGTGTGACTGCAGATTCTTACAAAAACCTCGATTCATTAGCGAATGATTTATTAAATAACGCCATTAATGAAGTACATCAGGGCAGTCCTGACCTAGTAATTTTAATTGGTCGTGACTTAGTTGCTGCAGAACAACATCGTTTACTTGAAGCTGCAAGCACACCAACCGAACATAAAGCGGCGCAAACATTGGCGAAAACAGTGGCAGGTTTAACGGCCTATACACCACCATTTTTCCCTGCAACTCAGATTTGGATTACGACGTTGAAAAATCTTCAAACGTTGACCCAAAAGGGTACGCAATGGCGTAAGTCTCGCAATGAAGAAGACCGTAAGCAGTATGAAACCTCGTACTTACGCATGGAAGGTTATGCGGTGGGTGATTATGACAAATTCGCTGCAATCGAAACGGTTGAGATTGTAGAACCTGTAGCACCAGAGTAGTAGGAGTATCACATGGTCAGTTCACTACGAAAGCAGCGCAATGCATTACTGAAAAAGCAGGAACCAGCGAAGCATCAGGTTAAGGCGTCTGGTGCTGAGCCTCGAAGCTTGCACTTGCTGCTTGCTGAAATGGAAAACGATATCAAGGTGCTGAAAGGCTTCAATCGTCGTGAAGATAAAATCGAACATAAGCGCGAAGTGTTGGTACCAAAATATCGCCCTGCGATTGAAGAATACCTTGCAGGTGAAGAGCAGTTTGATAACCCGTTGTTTGCTCAAATGGTCATTTGGTTATTTGATATTGATGATCTGGAAACGGCTATCGCATGGTGTGATAAAGCCATCGAATTTGGCATTGATACGCCGGAACGTTTCAAACGTGACTTTGCCACCTTTTGTGCTGATGAAGTATTGAAGTGGTCGGAACGCATGTCTGCGCAAGGCCATTCCATTGAGCCGTTCTTTAGCCAAGTATTCACCAAAGTACGTGAAGAGTGGCGTATTAACGAAGCGTTAACCGCTAAGTTTTTCAAATTTGCCGGATTGTTTTTATTACGTGATGAAAACGGAAAGCCAAAAGCGTCTTCTGTTGCCGATGTAGAAACATTAAAAAAAGCCAAAGCGTTGTTACAAGAAGCCGAAAATCAACACGCTAAGGCGCAAGTAACTACGCAGCTAGACAAAATTGACCAGCGTATTCGCGCCCTTGTTGAAGGAACGAATCTGTAGGTTGTTTAGTTAACAGCTCCTATGCCGCCGCGCCTCGGCTGGCGAGGATGAGCAAGTAATTTATTACTCCGCTTAATCCATCGACCCAGTGGCTAGAGGCGCCCTAATTGAATAAGGAATGCAGATGTTTAACGGTAAAGCTGATGATGGCCATCAAGATACAGTGGTTGAAAATGATGGGTTTTGGCCTGACTTGAATGCCGGTGATTTTGAAAAACGCCGTGGTGTGCCAATGGACATGGATAAAGAATCTATCGCCTATTCCGTTGCTGCCGCTATCGCGCAAATTAATATCGAGCTAGCTGACGTTAAAGCATCTTATCAATTCGAGGGTACGGTTAAGGCTGCTGATGTTGCAGGTCAGCCTAAGATTAGTGACAAAAACCTATTAGTTATTTTGTACGAAAAGGCTGTATTTGCACGTACTAAATCAGAGTTGTTACCTGAGTTTTCTACAACACAAATGCGTGATGCGGGTGAGAACGCAGCAAATAGCCAGGTCGAAACGCGTGATCAATTGCTTGCTGAAAGCCAGCAGCATATCCGAGCCATCAAAGGCAAAGGCAGAACTGGAATTGCATTGCTATGAGCGAACAAAGCCAATATTCAGCAGGTTATTACCTAAAGGGTTTAACAAACCGAATTAATAGCGTGGTACCTAAAGCAATACATAAACATTTCGATTCTTGGATGGAAGATGTAGAGCTGATTTTGGCACCGAAAGATCATGGCAATGGCCGTGATATTGGTCACTTGTCTTATAAAGCGGTGCTGAGTTTTGAACGTTTTCCCTTTAAGAAATGTGCACCTGAAATTGTACTTGCGTCAGTGATGGCCTGGTTAATGGATGTTGATGAACACCGCAGTAAGTTTAACTTACCAGACCCAACAGCAGACATTGAACCTGAGAGTGAAGATTGCGTTGAAATGGTCATTGAAGTGGAATTTAGTGAACCCTTCATGGTGGTTGAAGATCCAAATGGGCCTATTGAGTGGGATGGGAAAAAGTGGAAAGTAGCCCCTTATGAAATATGGATTGCTGAACATGGCGACATTCTTTCGGGGAATAACCCGCCGTCACCTATTGGAAGCGATTCGTGATTAGGGTGTCGATGCTAGAACGCGAAATGTTAAGCGTTCAGCAACAATTAAAACTCATGACGTTACACCCTAAAAAACGAACTCGAATACTCGGCAAGTTAAGCCGGCACTTAGCTAAACAAAATAAAAAGAATATTCGAGAAAACAAAGACCCTAATGGTCGCAGTTGGCAGGGTAGAGCGTCAGGCAGTAAAAAAATGATGCGCAAGATGAGTAAGAAGTTAAAGACCAAAGCTAACTCAAATGAAGCCACGTTATATTTCCCTGGTCTTGCGGGAACCATCGCCAGTAAGCATCAACATGGCGCAACTGAAAAGTGGAATGCAGCCAAAGCAAGAAAGGTTTATAGCAACGGCAGGACTGATTACGATGAACCTTCAACGAGGCTACAAGCCAAAAGGTTAAGAGAAATCGGTTATACCATTGCAGCAAAGCGTAAAGGTAAGCGAAAAAAACCAACGCTTAAATGGATCAATGAAAACATGACGATGGGACATGCTGGTTTGATAATTCGCATGATGAAAAATAAAAAATCGCAATCGAGTTGGGAAGTTAAGTTACCAGAACGCCAGCTTTTAGGTGCGAAGTCAAAAGACATTACCAATTTTTTAGCAGCAGAACTAGAGAAGGAACAACGCTAATGTGGCCAGTAGTTCAAGTAAATACACTTAATCAAATGCAGGGGCCAGTAACAGAAGTGGAACGCCATTTCTTGTTTATCGGCCTGGGCAGTACCAATACTGGCAAATTATTGTCAGTAAATACCGATACCGATTTTGACCAGCGGCTCGGTGCGGATGATTCAGCACTGAAAAGTAACGTGAAAGCCGCAATGCTTAACGCAGGTCAGAATTGGAGTGCCGCAGTTTATGTCATGGCTAGCGGTGAAAAATGGGATGAAGCAGCACTTAAAGCCCAAGAAACTCAAAGTTTTGAAGCCGTTGTTTTGTGTGACCCAACATCAGATAAAAAAAGCATTACAGCAGCGCAAGCGCTTTATCATACATTGATATCGAAATATGGTCGTTGGCAGTTTATTGCGTTATGTACGCCTGAAATTGGCGAACTTCAGTCGTGGTCTGATTATGAAGCGACCACTGTGGCTATCCAAGACACTATTGCCGCCGATGGTGTGATGCTTATCCCGCAAGTCTTCCCAGATGCCCTGGGTAAATTAATGGGCCGTTTATGTAATCGCAGCGTATCTATTGCCGATTCACCGTGCCGCGTTAAAACAGGTGCATTAATTGGTGATGTGACACTGCCGGTTGATAAAGACGGGGTAACGCTCAGCACCGCAACATTAAAGGCGTTAGAGAAAAACCGCCTCTCTGTGCCTTGCTGGTATCCTGATTATGACGGCATCTACTGGGCCGATGGCCGTATGTTAGATGTCGAAGGCGGTGATTACCAGGTAGTAGAAAATCGCCGTGTTATCGACAAAGTTGCTCGCCGTGTACGTCTATTATGTATTGCCGATTTGGGTGACCGTTCATTTAACAGCACGCCATTTAGCACTAAATCCGCGCAAAGTCGTTATGCACGCCCACTGCGTGAAATGTCAAAAAGCACAACCATTGGTAAACAGATGTTCCCTGGTGATATTCAACCACCATCGGCGGATGCCATCACTATCAATTGGGTTAACCGTAACAAGGTGAAAATTTACATCAAAGCCAAACCTTACGATTGCCCGAAAGAGATTGTTGCCAATCTGATGTTAGACCTTAGTAACCCAGGAGACGCAGCATGAGTAAACGTTTAGCTGGCATGAATTTCGATGTTGATATTTTCGGTACCGTTATTCATGTGGAAAAAGCCTCAGTATCTATTTCTGATGATTCAGCTGTATCAACAACCCGTGGTGTGCCCGATGGTCATACCGACGGTGCGGTCAGTGCTGATGTTGAGTATGAACTTGATACTCAAAACTTTAAGTTATTGGCCCAAGCGGCAAAAAGCGCAGGCAGCTGGCGTGGTATTGAACCACATGACTGCATGTTCTATGGCAATGCCGGTGGTGAAGAGCTCACCATTGAAGTTTTCGGTGTAAAACTATTACTGGAAAGCATCTTAGATGTGGATCCATCGTCATCAGATAAAACCAAACATAAAGTTAAAGGTTTAGTCACTAGTCCTGATTTTATCCATATCGACGGTATTCCTTACTTGAGTAAAGAAGATACCCGCGATTTAGTGGGGTAAGCGATGGATGCATTAGATAGTGCGTGTGCACTTGAAGCAAAACAAACCGAAATGGCATTGACGAATCACTTTGCAAAGCAACCTAAGCAGACTCAATTACTGAGCGCTAAAGAATGTAATGAATGTGGTGCTGATATTCCCAAAGCACGACAAGAGGCCGTTAAAGGCTGTCAATTTTGTATTGTTTGCCAAGACCTCATCGATAAAGGAAAGCTATGAAACATTTTTCATTAAGACGTCGTTACTTTGAACAAGGTACCTATTCAACGCTACACCGTGAAGATGGCAGCAAAGTATGTTGTTTCGTTGAGCGACCAATGCTGAATAACAAACCGTCTGAATCTTGCATTGTAGAGGGTACTTACAATGCTATGCCGCATCAGTCGCCTAAGTTCGGTGCTTGTTATGCACTTGAAGCGCCGGCACTGGGTGTTACACGCAATGGGCCAAGCTTGCGCACGCATATTTTGATCCACAAAGCCAATTCACCGCAAGATTTACAAGGTTGCTTAGCACCAGGTGTGGACTTTGGTTTTGTTCATGGTGAATGGGCTGTATTAAATTCAACGGCTGCGTTCTCTGCCCTGATGGCTGAATTCGCTGGTGAGATTATCAGCCTTTCAATAAGTAAGGATTAACCATGTGGGACAATATTAAATCCTTGATTGGTAGTGCAGCGCCATTGGTTGGCACCTTAATCGGTGGCCCCGCTGGTGCTGCAGTTGGTGGGTTACTTGCCAATGCATTAGGGGTCGAAAATACACCGGCTGCGATTGAGCAAGCCATTAAACAAAATCCTGAAGCACTGGTTGCTATTCGTAAGTTAGAAAGTGAAGAACGGGTATCACTTAAAAAATTAGCCTTACAAGCATCGGCCATTGCATTAGATGAACGCAAAGTTGAACTGGCAGACACCCAAAACGCGCGCGCTGAACATAAAGACCATTGGATGCCGAGTGTGATGACACTCATTCTTGCGCTGATGGTGTCGGGTATGTTTATCGCTTTGTTTGCCTTTGAACCACCCAAAGCTTATGACCAGGTGATAATTATGACAGCGGGTGCGGTGTTAGGTGCGTTTGGTACCGCCGTCGCGTTTTGGCTCGGCAGTAGTCGCAGCAGTGTTGATAAAACTAAGCAGTTAGGCTTGAAGAAATAAAGAGAGGGTTAAATGGCGAGTTGGGTAGCCGCGATAGTGGCAATCGTGATGTTAGTTGTAGTTGTTAGTGGCGCCGTTATCACTTGGCTATCCAAGGTTTCAGCTGATTTAGCAGAGCACAAAACACACGTTGCAGAAACCTATGCGACAAAAGATGACGTTAAAGAATTAGGTGACCGTGTTGAACGTAACATGGACTCCGGGTTCGATCGAATTTACAACTTACTTCAAGGAAATAATGCAGCATGACAAAGAAAGCAATCGTATTAGTAATCGCGGGTAAAGAACTACGTTTTGAACCATCACTCACAGCGTATAACAAATACATTAATGAAATGATGCCGCACGACAAAGTGGCCCCAGCAACCAATTACCTTCGCCGTGTCGTCAACAAAGACGATAAGTCAGCGTTGGATGAAGTATTGCAATTACCTGGTGCAGTGATGCGTTTGCTGCATAAAGTGAATGAACATTTTGAAGACGGTTTGGGAATTGAAGTAAAAAACTAATACGCCATGCCCAGGCTATCGAGCGCAATGAGTTAGAGCAAATCTTTACCTTAAAGGCATTTTATTTGCCTCATGCGCCCGATAACACCGAAAGTTATGCCAGGGCGCTTTGGCTGGATAAATCCCAAACTGAAAAACACGCCATTGCCGTTGCTAATGGTATCGCAAAAGCATTTAACGGGGAGTAATGATTAGATGAGTTCTCATATGGATAGTTTAATGATGACGATTGGCTTGATTGATCAAGCCTCTGCGCCATTACAAGGTATTCAGAGCTCTATTACTCAAACCGCTGATGCAGGGCGTATTGGTTGGGACAAAATGGCGGGCGGTACCGCAGGTTTGGTAGCTGCAGGTTTTGCGGTGCAAAGTGCATTGATGCCAGCGATTGAAATGGACCGTGTACTGGGTGAAGTTAAATCACTTGGCGTTGTTGATGCTGACTTGCAGAAGTTACAGCAAACAGCATTGGGCTTTTCTGCTGAATACGGTAAATCTGCGACTGAAGTGGTTGAAGCGGCTTATGATATCAAGTCAGCCTTTGGCAATATTAACGGTGATGAGCTTGCTGATATTACCAAGAGTTCTGCGGTCCTTGCTGCTGCAACGAAAGCAGATACCGCCACCATCACGGATTATATGGGCACCATGTACGGCGTGTTTAAAAATCAGGCCGATGACATGGGTACCGGCATTTGGTCTAAGCAAGTTGCGGGCATGACCGCACAATCAGTGGAAATGTTTAAAACCACGGGTAAAGGCATGAGTGATGCGTTTACCAGTGTTGGCGCCAATGCTACATCTGCAGGTATCAGTATGAATGAGCAGATGGCGATCCTCGGTACCTTGCAATCCACCATGTCGGGCGCTGAGGCTGGTACTAAATATAAATCCTTCTTAGACGGTGTGGGTAAAGCGCAAGATAAGTTAAACATGAAGTTCACCGATAGCCAGGGCGCGATGTTGCCTATGCATGACATTTTAGGAAAGCTGAAGAATGAGTTTGGCGATACCTTGGATGTAGCTGAAAGCGATGCGCTTAAAAACGCTTTTGGCAGCGCTGAAGCGGTGAGCATGATTAAATTACTCATGGCTGATACCGATGGCCTTGCCAGCAGTATTGAAACCCTTGGCGATGTAAAAGGCATGGGTAAAGCTGAAAGTATGGCGGGCGCAATGACTGACCAATGGGAGCGATTAGATGCAAGTTGGTATGCCATCCGCGCCGGTGTATTTGGTTTAGTGCTACCGGCGATAAATGGTCTTGTTGGTGGCATGGCTGACGGCATTGGTTCAATACTGGAGTGGACACAATTATTTCCCAATATCACTGAGTATCTTGGTTATGCAGCATTAGCCATTGTCGGTGGTGCGGGCGCCATAGCCGCGTGGAACTTAATCGTGGGTTTATCAACCTTGGTGACTGCAGGTTGGGGTTCCGCCGTTGTGATCATGAGTAGTGTCATGGCCGTTGCAAGCACGGGTTTAACGTGGATGAAAGGTGCATTTATAGGCTTAAACATGATCATGGCTGCTAACCCTGTTTTATTGATTGTAGCGGGTATTCTTGCCCTTGGTATTGCTGTTATCGGCATCATTGTTTATTGGGATGAGTTAACGGCAGCATTAAACAAAATCTGGATATTTAACCAAATTGGCCAGATGTTCAAAGCCGTTGGTGGCAGTGTTATGTCGGTGATTAATGATCTGGTATTAGCCTGGGACATATTCACGTTAGCTTTGTTAAATACTGGATTCATGCAAGGCATCATGTCTGGTTTTAATACCCTGTCTAATTTCTTTTCAGGCTTGTTCGATGGTTATGTGGCTATTGCATCCGGTGCATGGGCACTCATTGGGGCAGGTGTGGATGCATTGTTGCTGCCGTTTCAAGTGGTGTTCACCAGCATTAAAGCATTTTTTAGCTTACTGATTGATGGGCCAGCTGCCGCGCTTAGCGTTCTGGGCACTATTCCTGCGTTATTTACAGGTATTGCTGATTCCGTGATGAGTGCTTGGCAGCTCATTGCATCCGGTGTGTCGACTGTCGTATCTCACTTATTTAGCGTAATTCTATTTTTAGCTCAGCCATTCATCCTCGTCGGCCAGCAAGCCATGATGGTGTTTGGTTTGATGGCGCAAGGCTGGACTGACTTCACTGATTATTTAGGTGATTTATCGGTATTTGAATTATTGGGTGACGGCATCAATTGGTTGATAGAAAAAATCAATATGATCCCGGGTATTGAAATTGAACCGCTGGTGAAAGAACCATTAATACCAGATGTTGAATCAATGAATATTGGTAACCAAAAGGCGAACAGCGAAAGAATTAACCGACCGATTAGCAGCTATTTACAAGGTACGCAGACCGCACAAGTACCAACCTATGGTTACATGCCTCAAATGGCAAAAGCGATGCAGGGCAATGGCGGTAAGTCGACCCATACCGGTGATATTCACATTAAACAAGAACAACCATTTACCCGTGCGCAGTTGCACGAATGGAACGAGATGGATACGCCCTAATGGAACAAGATTATATTGATTTACTCGTCAGTGATGGCGGCATTGATTTCGATGCTGGTCAGCAACCGCAATATACCAGTGACAGGAATAGCATTGCCCAAGACGTCAAACACGCCATTTTAGAAAGTGGCCTAGTGCGTCAATTACAGGCTGAGCGCAGTCGACCATTACGCGCGGATATTCTAACGCAAATTGAAATGCTGATTGAACAAGACAAACGCATAGAACCAGGAACAGCAACAACACAAGAGCGTAGTGCCGGTGAAATTTGGTTGTTCGCAGAAACAACAGAATATGGTGATGTAAATATGGGGATCTCAGTATGAGTAAAAGACCAGACATTGATTTTGAAGCGCTGATTGCAGCTGAAGGGATCCCAACAACCGAAGACGCGTTAGCGATTGAACTGCAAAAAGAAGTTGAAGCAGCGGGGAGTAAAGTCAGTAACGATAGTCGGATGTCACCCTTTTGGCGATTAGTGCAAGCGGTCGTGATTAAGCCGGCTATGTGGATCATTAACACCTTGTTAGCTAATCATGTATTACCTAATGCATTTGCAGCGACGGCAACCGATATCTATTTAGAGCTTAAAGCGTGGGATGTGGATTTAGAACGAAAACAAGCCACACATACCCGTGGATTTGTTGAGTTCTTTAAGGAAAAACCAGAAACCCCTGTGGTTGTAAATAAAGGCGCAATCATTGAAACCGACAGTATTGACGGTATGCGTTATCGCTTAGCCGTGGTTGATGATGTTGTGATAGCCGAGGGTAAAGAAAGTGGTTTAGTGCTATGTGAAGCGCTTGGTTCGGGCGCCGCCTTTAATCTACCTGCGGGTTATTACTCGATTTTACCGGAAGGGGTGAGTGGTATTACTCACGCGAGTAACCCGATAGATTGGATTTTATCACCTGGCAGTGATACCGAAGGTGATGATGAATTAGCGTTGCGTATCCGTAACCAGTTTAGTGCTGCAGGTCGATATCATATTGATTCAATTTATCGTTCTATGATTGCCAGCGTTGCCGGTATCCGCAGTGACTTAATCTATTTTGAACATGAGGCGCCAAGAGGACCAGGCACAGCCAATGCGTATATTTTAATGGAAGTCGGCAGCACGCCATCTTTGTTACTTGAACAATTAAATCATTATGTGATGGATGAAGGTAATCACGGTCACGGTGACAATGTGCTTTGTCTCGCGATGCCTGAAACACAGCATCAAGTGAGTGTTGTTATTTACCCTGTCGCCAATTTGAGTGATGAACAGAAAAGCATACTGAAAACAGAAGTTGAAAACCACATTAACGCAGCATTCAGAAACATTGGCGATTACGGCCATGTTACGCGCGTCAATCCTAAATCAACGTTTTCATTCAGCGTATTAACCAAAGAAATGCACATTAAATTGCCTGACTTAGCCCGATTGAGTTTTGCTAATCAAGACATTACCAGTGCGTTAGCTATCCCGCGTTTGAGTAATGTCGAGGTGACTTATGGAACATAAACAACAAGCACCGGCATTACCTGAAAAGACATTACCTTGGTGGATGGATGGCAAGAGCTTAGCAACCAACTTAAAAGAGCCACATTTTTTGGCTAATGGCGTGATGAATTTCTGGCAGCGTATTCGTGGTTGGACTATTTGGCCATTAGAACAACTGGACCCCATGACCTGTTCGGCACGTTTGTTAACAGTATTAGCCTGGGACAGGGACATAACCCAGTTTGAGGGTGAACCGTCATCCCTGTTTAGAAAACGGGTTAAGTTCGCTTTTATTAATGCCAAAGATTCTGGTGAAACAGCCGGCTTCATTCGTATTTTTCAGCGGCTAGGTGTGGGTGTTGTTGAAATTGATGAACGTGTGCCAGAGCGTGATTGGGACATTATCACGATTCGATTAAGTGATTCGCAGTTATCTGAAAACCATGAACTGTTGGCTACGTTAATACAACACTATGGTAGAACCTGCCGCCGTTATGAGTTCCAAGTTATTAACCCCGTTTTTTTGCACATGACCGCAAGCGCTATTGATTGGGAACATCAGTGCCAAGTGGCAGTATTAGAGGAGTAACCATGTCACAAACCATTATTACAGTGGCGTTTGAGCAATATAAAGCACAACAAGAAGCGGTCGCCGCGCCGGTTGCACTGGATGAATTTGTATTAGCTAATGTACCAAATCAAGATGCATCCCTACCGATTGACCGTAATGAGGGATTGCCAGCACAAGCGCAGGTCGTATTTGTGGGGGATGTGAACCAAGCCGGTTACGTTAATCCGAATGCGGTGGTGTATTCATTGATCATGGATACTACTATCGGTGATTTTAATTTTAACTGGATTGGCTTACGCAACAAAGCATCAGGTGTTATCGCGGCCATTAGTCATATACCGACCGTGTACAAATTGAAAACCATACTCGGTGTACAAAATGGTAACTCAGTAACTCGCTCTATTATGATGAGCTATAACGACGCTAAAGGATTAACCAACATCGATGTTGATGCATCCACTTGGCAGATTGATTTTACCGCGCGTTTGTTTGGCATGGATGAAGCAGAGCGTTTAGCTAATATCGATGTGTTCGGCCAAGCAGCGTTCTTAAGTGATGGCTTTAAAGTAGAAAAGTCGGGCAGTAATTACATTGCTAAAGCAGGTCGTGGTTATGTTGGCGGTTTACGTTGTCACTTAGCGGCGGATTTAACGCTTGCGGGCATCATCAATTCAACGAGTATTTACCTCGATGTAAGTTGGCAAGGCCAGTTAACAAGTCAGTGGCAAACAGTATTTGTTATTAAAATAAGTAATACACCACTTGCCGATTATGTTGATGGTCACGGTTATCAACATTACGTGACAAAAATTGCTGATATTGATGGCGCGGGTAATGTTACCGATTGCCGTGTTATTGAAGGTTTTGCAGAATATTACCAGCAAGCAGCTGCAGATGACTTACTTGATAAGAAGATAGATAAAGCGTCTATTACCGACAGCGTTACATCTATATCAAGTATTTTAGTTGCGTCAGCGAAGGGCTTGAAAACTGCGTATGACAAAGCGGTATCCGCTTATAATTTAGCGGCAAGCAAAATGACCCAAGCAACCGGTGATGGTCGTTACCTAGCCAAAACAGCCACGGCAGCAGACTCTAGTTTACTCGGCGGTAGAAGCCCAGCCAACTTTTCTAAAGTTGACAGTGAGTCTGCAATTGTCGCTGCTGGTAAATGGATTCGAATCGCAACAGGGCAAAGGCGTAGTAATGCCGAATTTGTTATTGCCGAGAGCGCTAGTGGCCAACATGGTTACGTACGTTTTCAAGCTGGCATCTCATATGGCAATAGTCCGTATATAAATATACTGGGTAGTAATGGGTACGCATCAGGAAATGGTGCGCTACGTCACGTACGAATCGTTGATTTAGATGCAGACCGAACGTATGGACAAAAAGCAGTTGAAGTTTATTTCGATTCTGTATCATCAATTACGACACACTTATTAATAGACCTTGGTAATCATAGTGGCTGGATGCTTATAACACCAGTTGAGTCGACGGGCACAGCAACAGAACGAGTTAGTTTAGACTTAGATAAAACAACTGGTTTGCATTCAAGTGGCGCAATATATGAGAATAATGAACGTGTATACAGTCCCCATAATTTGCCAGTTGAAGATATATGGTTGCAGGTAGCTGCTAAAATATGTCCTGTAGGTGTGCCTTTACCGTGGCCTCACTCAACTATCCCCGCGGGTTTTCTTGAATGCAGAGGCCAATCTTTCAATAAAACCACGTATCAAGAATTAGCGAAAGCTTATCCTAGTGGGGTGATTAAAGATCTGCGAAGTGAGTTTATTCGTGGCTGGGATAATGGTCGCGGAGTTGATATTGGTCGTGCGATTGGGAGTTCGCAAGGTGACGCGATACGGAATATTACAGGTGCGTTTAAGTTCAATAGGGTATCTAGAGCTAGCGTATCAGGTGTTTTTGAAAGTGGTGGCTCTAATGGTGCATCAGGTAATTACATGACGGGTGGTGATAGTTCTAACGATACTGTGTTTGATGCTTCGAAGGTAGTCCCTACCGCAGCAGATAATAGACCTCGCAATATCGCATTCATGTATATAGTAAGGGCTGCATAATGACTTTTGAATTTTCAGAACAAGATCAAACATTGCTTATCCATAATTATAATCATGCTGGCTTGTATATTTCCTCGTACGAAATGCTAATTGAGGCTAACACTGGCCTACCAGCACAAAGTACTGTTGATCCACTGCCTGATTTACTTGATGGACAGAACGCTGTTTATCAACGCGAAACATGGCAAGCACTTTATGATCATCGTAACAAAACTGCTTATGCTAAAGATCGTGATAACGGTGATGATTATCAAGTAGCAGAGTTTGGTGAGCTACCACAAACGCATACCTTACTTGAACCTGCGCAATATGACTCGTGGGTAAATGAGCAGTGGCAGTATGACGCACAACGATATTTACCCGTATTTATCGAAGAAGAGCAAACATGGAGTAAGTCGTTATTACAGCAAGTTGAAGTTGAAGTTGTAAAATATCAACAAGACCAAGCAATTCCTAATGATTACTCTGAACTACGGGTCACGGCATATACGGGAAAGCAATATTATGATTTATTGATGGACCGTAAACTGCTCAATGAGTATGTATTACAAAGTGACTTCCCTGAATGCGGTCGACCAACCTTATCGGGGCTTGTATGACTTGGAATGCAGCTTCATACCAATGGTCGGAATCAGCGCAGGCCATTCAAACCAGTAGTGAGTCGGTATTAAATCAAGTTAATGGCGTGATGGATACTGCGCTTGATAACGTCAAAGCGATTGAAAATAAGGTGGCGTTCTCGCGTCACCCGCTTAGCAATGATGCCGAATCACTATTAGCCAATCGGCAGCAGTTCGATGCTTTGTTAGTCCAAGGGCAAATATTGTGTGTGCATCCATATCAGTACCAGGTCGGCAGTGAAAATGAAAATGGCGACCATCTTTCTGCGCCGGTGGCTGTGCAAATATTGGCGAATAAACTTATCGATGTGCAAGACGATTATTTACCTGCAGGTGATTTGTATGTGCCGGGCATTATGATTGCTGAAAAGAATATGAGTGATTTTGCGCTGCATTGCCAGCAGCTCTTTAATGTCTTGCCTATTCCCGAATTAGGTCTAGTTGCAAGACGCAGTAATCAAGCACTCGGCCAAGCGCAATCAAAGTTCATTAAGCCGTTACCCATCGCACAACCAAGGTTTAAGCCTCAAGCGCTTATAAATATAGACCCACTGCGTCAAGTGTTGCAGTACCAGGGCGGACAAGTTGCTCAACTAGAAAGCATCGCCAGTGATAAACAAACACCGGTGCAAAAACTGCAGGCGTTAGCGAGTAAACGTAATGCGCAATTAAGTACATGGACAGACGCAATAAACCAATTAAAAAATAGTAATGTGGCGGTTTATCAGTTTTCGGCCACAGGTAAAGCGAATGTAATAAGTACCCGTTTATCACAATCATCAATGCCTGGTCACGATCATACTTATACCTTTGCAGCTTTGTTTATTAGTACGTCGCCATTAACCTTTCTATCGGAGTTATTCGCATGACCCAAATAGCCTTAGATGCTGAAATTATTCCGTTAAAGTCACCACGTATTAATTTAAGCATGGAATTAAAAGAATCCGATATGAGTGGTCAAAGCGCGACAACGGATACCGCAGAGCAGGGCACAAAAGGTAAGGTGATGGCAGTCACCGGCTTGATTGCCTTTAAACATGTCGCTGACTTAAATCGCTTAACCACACTTGCACAGCAAACTGAGGACGGTAAACGTAAAATTTACCGTATTGGTAATGAGCTGGCCAAGGCAATGAAAATCCGTCAGGTGCGTTTTACTGGTCGGGTACAAGCCGATGAACAAGAAAACTTAATGGCGTGGAAAGTGAGTTTTACGCTACGAGAATATTTATCTGTACCGGAAGTGAAAGCAGCGAGAGAGGCGGAGAAACAGCCGCAGGGCGCAACGACAACGACTGATAATACCAATGTGGTTGCAGCAAAACCGCACCCTGCAACAGTGAATCAGCCTGCACATCAAGCGCCTGAACTAACGGGGTTTGCACAAATCTTAAGTCAAGTGGATGAGTGGTTAGCATGAAATTAGATAAACGCATATTGATTGATGGCATCCCATATCCACTTAGCTACGAACATATTATTTTTGAGTTGTCTGCAGGTGGTCGCGCGACATTTATTGTTAAAGGTGAAGTAACCGCCAAACAATTAGTGCAATTTGATATTGGTTATCAAGGTGATATGAAGCATTACTTTGATGGTTTCGTTACTAAAGCTCAACCCGCAGAAAATGGCTATACCCGACTTATTGCCAGGGAATGCGCAGGGATATTAGCCGCGCGTTGGCCTGTCAGTATTCAGCACCCGACGTTAAGTGAAATTGTCGAACAACTGAGTTTTGATACTGGCTTACAGTTCGTATTACCCAATGATGCCGATTACACCACGAAACGTATTGCTAACTTTACTTCGCAAGGCACAGGTTATCAGCTAATGAATAACCTTGGCCGTGCATTTTCAGTGGCTGATTTTTGCTGGTACCAACAAACAGATGGCACCCTTTTTATTGGCAGTTATGCCGATAGTCGTTGGGCAAGTAAGCCGGTGATCATCCCTGATGAATTAAGTGAGGAGCAAAAGGGCGGTAACAGCATGACATTAGCGGTCATGCCCTCGGTTCGCGCTGGTGCGAACATCAATGGTAAACGGTTAAATCGTGTTGAATTTCAAGAAAACAAAATGACCTTGTATTGGCAAACTGGCGAGAAAGAACCTGCAGAAAAAAGAAAGCTGCAGTTTTTATTTCCTGAATTGGCTGCTGGTCATCACTTACCGCGTTTTGCCCGGGTTATTAACGTGACGGACAAAGCACAAGCGGGTGATGAACATAATCCGTTTAGGCCACGCTTTGCGGTTGATATTCAGTTATTAGATGAAGATGGCCGTGATGATGTGAAGGTACCACTATATAAAGCAGTGTCACTGCCGGTTATGTTTGGCGGCAATGAACAAGGCTTATTGGCTATGCCAACAGAAGGCACACTTGTTGAAGTTGCCTTTGCTTATGGCCGCAGTGATAAACCGTTTATCCGTACTGTATTGGGCGACGCTTGGTCATTACCAGATATAGAGCCAGGCGAACAGTTGCAACAGCAACGCGATGAAGTATTTGATCGCATCGATGCCGCCGGCAATAAAACGGATGCCACAGACCAAAAGAAAGAAAGTCGCGCATTTGAAGAACTGCAGCAAGCCGACCGTTATTTAGGGGCATTCGGTAGCCATGAACTCAATGTTGAGCAGCACAGTAAAGAAAACATTGCAGGTCAAAAGCTCATTGAAACACTGGGCAGCTTTGAAGTGATGGCAGGTGATGATATTACCCTGGGCTCGTTAGCCAATATGCATTTGGTGAATAGTGGCGACCAGGTGCAAATCATCGGGCAGTTACGCGATATCGTGATTGGCCTAAATGACCAGCTAACCGTATTGAAAGACCGTATTCACACCATCGAACAGAACGACATATTAACAATTAACGGCCAGCAAACTATCACGATAAAAAAAGACCAGGTAATCAAAGCAAAAAATATCACGCAAGATGCAGACACTATTAAATTAAATGGTGGTACCGGCGTGATCACCTGTGCAAGCATTTGTCCGTTTACTGGTAAACCACATGTTGACGGCTCCACTACCGTTTTTGCAGGGAAATAATATGGCATCAAGTAAGGATGAACTTAAACAGTTTATAATCGAAGAACTTAAGGCTGTCGGTTTTGTTACAGAGGGGGAGTTTGCAATGGCTGAAAAGTTAGCAACAGCAATTGCCAATGCAACAGTAAGAGAGCGTGTAAAAAATGCGACAGTAACGATCACCTCGGGAAGTTCAGCCGGAATTTATAAGGTTGGATAAAGGCGATTAAATGGCGGTCAACTGGTGACTATATACAGCTACTTGCGGTTATATGTATAGATAGGTAATTAGACAAGTCATTGAAAAGTTAACATTAAGTTTTATTTCAATGACTTATCATATATTGGCTAAAGAATAGGTAATATTTTCGCTAATTTATCGAATGTTTCTTGATATTCCTCTTCGCCTACCGAGTCTGCGACAATACCACCGCCAGCCCAACAATATATCTCACCGCTATCACACAAGAGAGTGCGGATAGTAATACTGGTATCCATATGCCCATGTGCCGATAAATAACCTATGCTACCGCAATACAATGAACGACGATGGGGTTCTAATTCTTCAATAATCTGCATTGCCCTGATCTTTGGCGCGCCAGTAATTGAACCACCAGGGAAACATGCACGTAATAATTCACTCGGGTGTTTGTCTGCGGGCATCTGACCGATGATCGTGCTTACTAAGTGGTGGACTGCGGGAAAACTCTCGACATCAAATAATTTAGGAACGCGGACTGAACCTGGTACTGCAACTTTACCAATATCATTACGGAGTAAGTCGACAATCATTAAATTCTCAGCTCGGTCTTTCTCTGCACTCTGTAATGCTAGTGCGTTCGCATGATCAATGCTCGCATCTTGGCTGCGTGGACGGGTACCTTTAATTGGTTTTGTCTCAATTCGTGTTTCTTTAACTTGAATAAAACGTTCTGGCGAAATAGACAATATTGCTTTATCTTCAAGACGCATAAATGCAGAGAAGGGGGCTTTATTATGCTGGCTTAAGGTACAGTAGGCTTGCCATTCATCACCTTGATATTGATTATTAAAACGCTGAGCAAGATTGATTTGATAACAATCACCAGAGCGTAAATATTGCTGTATCTGATCAAATTTCTGGTGGTATTCCTGCTCTGACATATTCGAGAGCCAGTTATTTTTCAATTCAAATAGCGTTTTTCGGTTATCGGTTAATTTGTTTTGTACTTGCTTGTTAACACCATGCTGTATTAACCAATCATAGCGATCTTGCCAACCCTGTTCAGCATGGTCACTAAATTGTATTTGCCATGCTTGTTGTTGCTTAATATCAACGACAATCGCCCAATCATATAAACCCACAGCCATGTCAGGGAAGTTCAGATCGTCATTGGCAAGGCTACTAATCTTTTCAATATTTCGCCCTAAATCATAGCCAAAATAACCCAGCGCACCGGCAATGAAAGGTAAATCAACATCCAGTGTATGTGGCGCTATATCGCCAATAAGTTGCTGGTTAAGGGTTTGTAATACTGAAAATGAATCCTCGGTGGTGACGGTTCTACCACTGGCTTGATTAACGGTTGTTTGAGTCTCTTCTGTGACGAGGGTAGCAATTGGATCCGCCACTATAATATGGAAGCGACTATCAATGTGATCAGCAGATCCAGACTCGAGTAAAATTGACCAAGGGGTTGCACTTAGCGGGGCAAAAAATGGGTGAATGCCATTGCTAGGAAAGGCGATTGGTTTTATTACAAGTGTTTTCATTGGTACAGCATATCCCTCAATTCTGATGCGCGCAGATTATCATAAATAGTCAGATTAATCTTGGCTCTAAGGTGATATAAAATGAATTGGGTGTTGCTATAAAGTTGTGCTGCTGTTGTTATTTCGTATAGATTAAGCACAGTTTTAGTGGAGAGAAGTGATCAGCAAAGGTATGATAGAGAAAAATTTAGAAGCACATACCTTAACGTTAACTATTTCAAGGCCGTTTCATGGCCTTGAACATGATAAATATAATAATTAGTTAGCACAGTGAGTAAGCAAAAGGGAGTTGACCATGAGTACAGTTATCCGTAAAGCGGACTTTATCGACAGTATTGCAGATTCATTACAATACATTTCATATTATCATCCACTTGATTTTATCCAAGCAATGGAAAAAGCCTACAACGCAGAAGAAAGCCAAGCCGCTAAAGATGCGATTGCACAAATTCTCATTAATTCTCGTATGTCTGCTGAAGGTAAACGTCCAATCTGTCAAGACACTGGCATTGTGACTTGTTTCGTTAAAATCGGCATGAATGTGCAATGGGAAACCGATCAAACAGTGCAAGAAATGGTTGATGAAGGGATTCGTCGTGGTTATGGATTTGAAGGTAACCCACTCCGTGCTTCAATTGTCGCAGATCCTGCTGGCGCACGTAAAAACACCAAAGATAATACGCCTGGCGTAGTGCATGTCGAAATGGTGCCTGGTGCTAAAGTTGAAGTGATGATCGCAGCGAAAGGCGGCGGTTCTGAAAACAAAAGTAAGATGGTGATGCTAAACCCGTCCGATGACGTAGCTGAATGGGTTGAGAAAACAGTACCAACGATGGGCGCAGGTTGGTGTCCTCCTGGTATGTTAGGTATAGGCATTGGCGGTACTGCTGAAAAAGCGGCGATAATGGCTAAAGAATCATTAATGGAACCGGTTGATATCCACGAACTGATGGCTCGTGGTGCTGAAACAACTGATGAAAAAATGCGTTTAGACATTTTTGACCGTGTAAATAAATTAGGTATCGGCGCGCAAGGTTTAGGCGGAATGGCGACGGTATTGGATATTAAAATTAAATCGTGTCCAACACACGCAGCATCAAAACCTGTGGTCATGATCCCTAACTGTGCAGCGACACGTCATACCCACTTTACGCTGGATGGTTCAGGTCCTGCAGAATTACATGTGCCGAAATTAGAAGATTGGCCTGAAGTGACTTGGGAAGTAAGCGATAGCGTTCGTCGTGTTAATGTTGACAATATCAAACCTGAGTCAATACTCGAATGGAAAACCGGTGAAACGCTTCTATTATCAGGTAAGATCTTAACAGGTCGTGATGCGGCGCATAAACGTATTAAAGACATGTTAGACAGAGGTGAAGGCTTGCCTGAAGGCGTGGACTTTACTAATCGCTTTATCTATTACGTTGGTCCTGTTGATGCTGTGGGTGATGAAGTTGTAGGCCCTGCTGGTCCAACAACTGCGACACGTATGGATAAGTTTACCGATACTATGTTAGAACAGACTGGTCTATTAGGCATGATCGGTAAATCTGAACGTGGCCCTGCAACGGTTGAAAGTATCAAGAAGAATAAAGCCGTTTATTTGATGGCTGTTGGTGGCGCTGCGTACTTGGTATCAAAAGCGATTAAGAAGTCACGTGTTGTCGCGTTTGAAGACTTAGGTATGGAAGCGATTTACGAATTTGATGTTGTTGATATGCCAATGACTGTTGCAGTGGACACTAATGGTGTATCTGCACATGTCGAAGGTCCAGCTATCTGGAAAATAAAACTTAATGAATAACACGAAAATAATGCATTAGTGTTTTAAAAAACTGTTTAAAAATGAATAAAGCGGCAACCTAGGTTGCCGCTTTATTCATTTTAACTGTGCTATTTTTAGGGAGTAGAGGATAAATATCGGCGCTCGTATTTATCTTTAAAACCCCTAATTACAGCTACCCACTAATGGGGGGGGGTTATTTTATATACGTAGAAAAATGCGAACTAGGGCAAGTTCAAAACATTTGTTTCAAACAATTGTTTACATTGTATTGACATTTTGTCCGTCAGAACGTAATTTTAAAACGTTCGTTTAAAAAGGGTTAATTATGGTTAGTAAGTTGGATACAAAAACTCGCATTCTCGATGCAGCCGAAAGTTTGTTCGCTGAACATGGGTTTTCAGATACTTCTTTACGCTTGATAACTACACGAGCAAGTGTGAATTTGGCATCGGTTAATTATCATTTTGGTTCTAAGAAAGAATTGATTCAGGCGGTTATAGCCCGACATCTCGAACTTTTCATGCCTCTACTGAATGAGAAGTTAACAGCCTTATGTACACAAGTTGAAAAACCATCGTTGTTAGATGTGTTTAACAGTTTTGTTGATCCGCTATTAGCATTAGAGCAGCAAAGTAAAAATGGTACCGTGATTTTTATGCAGTTACTTGGTCGAAGCTATACTGATGAGCAAGGGCATTTACGTTGGTACACTACAACGCATTATGGTGAAGTCTTAGCTAACATAACTAAGGCTTTATTGAAAGCGAACCCAGCGTTGTCATCGCAAGAACTCTTTTGGCGATTACATTTTACCTTGGGTACTGCAGTATTTACGATGGGCTCAAGTGGCGCATTGATGGATATTGCGAAAGCAGATTTTAATCAAGATATTGATGTCGAGGGGCTAATTCGTAAAGTGATCCCTTATTTGGCATCAGGAATGAATACCTCAACAGAAACTACAAGCATGTAGATGCAATTTAGCTATTTGGATGTTGTGAATTCAGATCCAAAGTTGTAAATACAGCATCAAAATAGTGAAACAAAAGGAAATCGTTATGAGCGCAATGAGTGAGTTTAGAAAGAAGAATATCACAGCACCATTATTTAAAGTGTTTAAGAGCATCTTGCCACCGCTTTCGCAAACAGAGCAGGAAGCAATGGAATCTGGTAGTGTGTGGTGGGATGGTGATTTATTCGCAGGTAGCCCTGATTGGAATAAAATGCTTAGCTACCCAACACCTAAGCTAACTAAAGATGAGCAAAGCTTCATTGATAACGAACTTAAAACACTAATGTCTATGCTGGATGATTATAAAATCGTTCATGAAGATCGTGACTTACCAAAACCAGTTTGGGATTTCATTAAATCAAAAGGCTTTTTTGCGCTTATCATTCCAAAAGAATACGGCGGTAAAGCATTCTCTGCTTACGCTAACTCAACAATTGTAACAACGATTGCAACACGTAGTTTATCTACGGCTGTAACAGTAATGGTTCCTAACTCATTAGGTCCGGGCGAATTACTTGCACATTACGGTACACAAGCAGAAAAAGATCGTTGGTTACCAGGTCTAGCAAACGGTACAGAAGTTCCTTGTTTCGCACTGACTGGTCCTGAAGCTGGTTCTGATGCGGGTGGTATCCCAGATATGGGGCGCGTTGTTAAAGAAGAATTCGAAGGTAAAGAAACGCTAGGTATCCGCGTATCGTGGAGCAAGCGTTATATTACTCTAGCTCCAGTAGCTACTGTACTTGGCTTAGCATTTAAACTACAAGATCCAGATGGTCTACTTGGTGAGCAAGTTGATATCGGTATTACTTGTGCACTAATCCCTACGTCACACGAAGGTGTTGAAATTGGCGACCGTCATTTCCCAATGGGTCTAGCATTCATGAATGGTACGACTTATGGCGATGATGTATTCATCCCAATGGATTGGGTTATCGGTGGTGCTGGTCAAGTAGGTAAAGGCTGGCGTATGCTGGTTGAATGTTTATCTGCTGGCCGTGGTATTTCTTTACCTGCACTTGGTACTGCATGTGGTCACTTAACTGCACGTATGACGGGTGCTTACTCATATGTACGTAAACAATTTGGCTTATCAATTGGTAAGTTTGAAGGTGTTCAAGAGTCACTTGCACGTATTGGTGGTTTAACTTACCAACTTGAAGCTGCACGTAAATTCACTACAGGTGCGCTAGATTTAGGTCAAAGCCCTGCTATTGTGACTGCTATTTCTAAATATCATATGACTGAAATGGCGCGTACTGTTATTGATGACGCGCTTGATATTCAAGCGGGTAGTGGTATTCAGTGTGGTCCTAAAAACTACCTAGCACACGCTTATTGGGGTATCCCTGTAGCAATTACGGTTGAGGGTGCAAATATCCTTACGCGTAACCTAATGATCTTTGGTCAAGGTGCAACACGTTGTCACCCATACGTACTAGGTGAATTACAAGCGGCTGCAAATCCAAATGAAAAAGAAGCACTAGATCAATTTGATGAATTATTGCTTAAACATATTGCCTTTGGTACGAAAAACTTCTTTGGTGCATTAGGCCAAGGTCTGACTGGTGGCATGTTAAATTCTGCGCCTGTATCTGGTCCAACGAAGAAATACTACAAGCAACTTACGCGTATGAGTAAAGCATTAGCACTGTGTGCTGACGTATCTATGCTAGTACTTGGTGGTGACTTGAAACGTCGTGAAATGATTTCTGCACGTTTAGGTGATGTACTAAGTAACTTGTACCTTGCATCTGCAACGTTGAAACATTTTGAAGAGCAAGGTCGTCAAGCTGAAGATTTACCTATGTTGTCTTGGGCTATTGAACGTAACTTGTTTGAAATTGGTAAAGCATTTTCTGGTTTCTTCCAAAACTTCGGTAACAAAGCAATTGCTAATACACTTAAAGTTGTAGTGTTCCCATTTGGCATCAGCTACAAAATGCCAGCTGATGATATTTCAAAAGAAATTTGTGAAGTACTGCTTAAACCAAGCGAAGCACGTGACCGCCTAACACACCTTTGTTATGTTGGTGACGAGAAAGATGCAAACACAGCAATGTTCGATATGGAAGCTGCGTTCCAAGCAATGTACAAAGTTCAGCCTATCGAGAAGAAAATCGCGATTGCTGCATCTAAAGGTACAATACCACGTAAGTTAGCTGCAAAAGTTGCTGCGCCACTTGCTGTTGAGAAAGGTATCATCACACAAGTTGAAGCTGATGAACTACTGGCCGCTGATGCATTACGTTTTGCTGCTATTAACGTTGACTCATTCACACCAGAAGAGTTTGCGGGTATTTCGAAAGTAACAAAAAATGATAAAGTAGCTTAGGTTCTAACTGAGCAACTTATTAAAATCTAGCTTACGGGCTAGATTTTAAATAAAGAATAAAATAAAAAAAACCGAGACTGTTATCTTATATAGCAGCCTCGGTTTTTTTATGTCTGTATTATTATCTACAAGGTTAAGCATAGTAATAAAACGATGCTTAACCTTTTATTAGTGCGGGACTAATTGAGTACAGTAATACAGTTATTTTATTTTTAGGATTTTACTGGTATTGGTTGAACCAACTGTATCCATTTTATCGCCTAATGTGAACAAGATAATATCACCTGGTTGCACTTGGCCTGTTTCTTTAAGCACTGCGTAAGTACCTTCTACGATTTGTTCCTGAGATAAGCCTTCCGTGTTAAATTGTAGCGGGGTTACACCACGGTAAAGAGCTGTCGCATTCAATGTTTTTTGATGTGGAGACAAGCAGAAAATTGGTAAGCCAGAACTAATACGAGACATCAATAATGGCGTAGTACCCGACTCACTCAATGCAACAATAGCCTTTACACCTTTTAGGTGATTCGCCGCATACATTGTCGACATCGCAATGGTTTCTTCAATTGAATCGAATGTATACTCGATGCGGTGGTTTGAGACATTCATGCTAGGGTGTGTTTCTGCACCTAAGCATACTTCTGCCATTGCTTTCACTGTTTCTACAGGGAAGTCACCGGCTGCAGTTTCTGCAGATAGCATTACCGCATCCGTCCCATCAAGAACCGCATTTGCCACGTCCATTACTTCTGCACGTGTTGGCATTGGGCTATTGATCATTGATTCCATCATTTGTGTTGCGGTGATCACTACACGGTTATATTTACGTGATAAGTGGATCAGTGATTTTTGTACACCCACAAGTGCCGCATCGCCAATTTCAACACCTAGATCGCCACGTGCAACCATAATGGCATCAGAGGCTAGGATGATCTCTGTCATGCTTTCTTTTGTTGCTACAGTCTCTGCACGCTCGACTTTGGCACAGATTTTCGCATTAGAGCCCGCAGCACGAACAAGTTCACGCGCATAATTGATATCACTGCCATTACGCGGGAAAGAAACCGCAATAAAGTCGACGTCAATTTTAGCTGCAGTTAGAATATCTGCTTTATCTTTGTCAGTAAGCGCTTCAGCAGATAAACCACCACCTTGTTTGTTGATACCTTTGTTATTTGATAACGGGCCTGCTACCGTCACTTCAGTGTGGATCTGCTGACCTTTAATTTCGGTTACTTTTAATTGTACACGGCCATCGTCAAGTAGCAGTACATCACCCGCGAAAACATCATTTGCTAGTTCTGGGTAATCGATACTAACGCATTGGTTATTACCCGCAGTTTTATCAAATGTTGCATCTAAGCAGAATTTATCACCTAGGTTTAATTGGATTTTTCCATCTGTAAATTTAGATACACGGATCTTAGGACCTTGTAAGTCACCTAAAATAGCCACGTGTTTATTGTGTTTTTTAGCAATAGCACGAACGTCTTCGGCACGCTTGATGTGATCTTCGGCGTTGCCGTGAGAAAAGTTCATACGTACCATATTGGCACCAGCAAGAATAATTTTTTCTAGATTATTATCGCGATCTGTTGCTGGACCTAAGGTGGTTACAATTTTAGTACGACGTAACATAATGACTCCATATGAATAATAAGATGATATTTTAAAGTATGTTATTTAAATACTGTCAGACAAAAGGTGATGGTCAATCGTATTAGTATGCAAAGGCTTGATTACCGTTTGGTGACAAGAATAAGTAAAAAAGTGATAGGGGAAATAAAAATGGCCACATATCAGCGGCCATTTTGGATTAATCTATTTTGTTAAAGCGCGAATCCTTGATTGCGGATTTTACTTTCTTCAAGTTTTCTCTGAACTTTTCACCACGACGTAATGTGAAGCCTGTCGCGAGTACATCAACCAGTACCAATTGCGCGACACGTGATGCCATCGGCATATATACGTCAGTATCTTCCATTACATCAAGTGAAATAACCAGATTCGAGTATTCTGCTAGTGGTGAGTCCTGTGCTGTGATACCAATCACGATTGCATCATTCTCACGTGCTAGTTTCGCTACATCTACCATACTTTTAGTACGGCCTGTGTGTGAGAATAATACAACTACCGAGTCTTCAGTACTGTTAATTACACTCATGCGTTGCATCATAATGTCATCAAAACAAATGACGGGCACGTTAAAACGGAAGAATTTGTTTTCAGCGTCACGGGCAACCGATGCGGAAGCGCCTAAGCCAAAGAACGAAATTTGTTTCGATTGAATAAGTAGATCAACCGCTTTATTAATTACTTCAGGATCTAAGCTATTTTTTGCTGAGTCTAAGTGAGCGATAGTCGTTTCAAATATTTTTTGCGTATAAACTTCAGGACCATCGTTTGCTTCTACGTTTCTGTTTACGTATGGGGTTCCGTTAGCTAGGCTTTGTGCTAAATGTAATTTAAAATCAGGGTAACCTTTGGTATCTAGACGACGGCAAAAACGGTTAACTGTCGGCTCGCTTACATCTGCAACTTTCGCAAGTGTCGCAATACTTGAATGAATAGCGGATTGCGGAGATTCTAGAATAACATCAGCAACCTTTTTTTCAGACTTACTGAATATTTCTAAATTTTGGATTATTTTTTCGAGCATACTCATGATATTTCCCTGGCAAGCTCCGCAATGGGCGCATGATAAAGTAATGAAGGTAAATGCGAATCTATGGCTGCATTATAAACCTTGCTGGATATTTATTACGTGAATTATGTAAAAAATATGAAGTAAGTCGAACTATTATTACATTTTTTACTTATGTTTAGCATCGTTCCACAGATTTTTGTGAGTTTATTATGGTTAAAACTGATTTAACAGCATAAACATAGCGATAATGACGAATTTACAGGCAGAATCCATGTAGGTTTATAACTAATTATAGTCGTAATATTTTTTCAAAATAGTAATAAAATTGCACAAACAATCATGTGCTATACCTACAGTAAGTCATATTCATTAATCAGGGAGTATTTTATGATCAGTACCTTTGATATGTTTAGTATTGGTATTGGACCATCGAGTTCACATACTGTAGGTCCTATGCGCGCGGCATTTGATTTTTTACAACAGCTTAAAGCACTCGATAATAGTGAACCTATTTTAGGTATTAATGCTGCACTATTTGGTTCGTTAGGACAGACTGGGGTTGGTCATGGCAGTGATATCGCAGTTATTTTGGGGTTAGCAGGTTATGAACCAGACAAGATCGATTCTGATTTGGTGCCCGAGATATTAGCGAAAATAGAGGCACAGCAAGGCATTGACTTGAACGAGATTGGTTTTGTGCCTTTTACGCGAGCTGAAAACATCATGCTGCACCAGCGTAAAACCTTGTCTTATCATAGTAATGGAATGACGATAACAGCTTTAAACCAAGATCATATTGTATTGAGTAAGACGTATTATTCAATTGGCGGAGGGTTTATTCTCGACCATGATCACATCGAACAACCATTGGAAGTTAATGCCCAAATCCTGCCTAAATATAAATTTGATAGTGCTGATGAACTCCTTGCTACTTGTCGATTACATGGGTTATCTATTGCCAAGCTCATGTATGAAAATGAGCGCCAATTAAATCCCGATGATGTCATTAATAAAAATTTATTACAGCTACATAGCATCATGGTTGATTGTATTCATCGAGGTTGCCGTAATGAAGGTGTTTTACCCGGTGGTTTAAAGGTTCGCCGTCGTGCTCCTGGTTTATACTTGCGATTACAAGCGCCAGATGCCAAAGATGATACGTTTCACGGTATGGATTTTGTTAATATGTATGCGATGGCAGTTAATGAAGAAAATGCGGCTGGAGGGCGTGTTGTGACGGCACCCACCAATGGTGCTGCCGGTATTATTCCTGCGGTGATGTATTTTTATGATCAGTTCGTTAGCCCGTTAACAGAAGATAAAATAAAAACTTACCTATTAACCTGTGCCGCAATTGGGACTTTATATAAAAAAAATGCCTCTATTTCTGGCGCTGAAGTGGGCTGTCAAGGTGAGGTTGGTGTTGCTTGTTCTATGGCAGCCGCAGGCTTGACGGCAATAAGAGGCGGGACACTAGAACAAGTCGAGCATGCTGCTGAAATTGGCATGGAACATAATTTGGGGCTAACTTGTGATCCGATTGCTGGTTTGGTTCAGATCCCTTGTATTGAGCGTAATGCCATTGGTGCGGTGAAAGCGATTAATGCCTCACGTATGGCGCGTATGGGAGCTGGAGACCATAAGGTATCACTTGATCAGGTGATTAAAACGATGAAAGCCACAGGGGATGATATGAAAAATAAATATAAAGAGACATCGAAAGGTGGTTTAGCGATTAATGTGACGGTTTGTTAACTCAAATATAACAGTAAGGCACTGGATCAGGATTTAAATGTTAAACCTAGGGTCGAAGATGATCCGCGAGTACGGCCTAATTTATCATAGGTAATATTATTACGTGAGCGACTACGGACGATAGTATCGGTTAGCCGTTTACTATTACGTAGATTGAGCTCAATCAACTTACCGTTAACGTCATTCAATTCTTGGCATTGAGTGAGTTCAGTTTCAATTTGTTGTTTTTGAGAGAGATAAGTAGACAGTAATTCTGCAGCATCAGGATGTAGATTTATTTTGACATCAAGCTCGGCGACTTGGGTTATTTTTTGTTCTTTATCTTGACTGAGCTTTTCTAGTGCCGTGACATCGCGTGACTCTAACGCTGATTTTTCAGCTGTCAGTAGAGTCAGTAATTGTTCTACATAAGATACCTGTAAAACGAGTAATTCGGGCAATGTTTTTATTGTCATGTCTATTACGGTACGCGGTTATACAAGTAAAGATTCGAAGTTAGACATATTCTTTGCTAATTTATTCGCATCAACTTGATAGCTACCATCAGCAATGGCCTTTTTCAAACTCTCGACTTTCGATTCATTAACAGGCGTACCTTGAGCTAAATCATGTTCCATAGCGGTCAAACTTTTGGCTTGTGATGTAATGTTAACTGAGTCGCCTTGTGCTATACGCTGCGGTGAAGTTTGAGTCGGATTACCATTTTGAACTCTGGTTTTCTGCTGCGCACTTCTTGCTTGATCTAGCTGGAGACTGCGGTTATTTAAATTGGTTAAATTTATGGCCATTTTTCTACCTATTGAATTGTAAACAGGTGTACTAAAATATTATCGACTTATGACAATAAAACTTTAGCAAAATTTAATAGTTTATTTGGATGGTTCCTGCTGCTTGGACAATACCCGAAACAGTTCGTTTCGATTTACTGTTACGCACCTTGATTTTTTCATCCAAAATACCGTTAGCCAATGCTACACCATCAGTTTTTACGGTTAGATTTCCCACTGAACTGGTAATTGTAACGCTTTCACCTTTACACACAAGACATATATCCCGTGTTGAGATTATTTGTTCAGCCGAGAGAGGTCTTTTTAAGCGTGCTCTATTAACAAACGCCAAATCAGAAATATAACCTGAGCGTAATAATACACGGTTCATATATTCTATTTTAGTATTATTTTTAGCTAATAGGCTACCTTTTGATAAAGGTCGATTACTAATCACCACCGGTACTAGTCGAATAATCTTTAATGGTACGTAGAGTTGCCAGTTATCAGTACTATCACAACTTATTTTCACCGTCGCGGAGCGTTGTAAGCTTTTATTACCAACTAACGCTGCGGAGATATTACCTTCACACTGAGTTACTGCTATTCTGCGGTCAATTTTTGTTACTTCTATGCTTACTCTTTCATTCTGAGAGCTAGGTAGTTGCGCTTTGATAAAAGATTCCGCAAACTCCTCAATAACTTGATATTGATCTGTTGTTGCGTTCGCAAGTGGTAAATAACTCAGGAAACTGAAACAATAGAAAAATAGCGATGAAAAAATATATTTAAGCATTTAGGTTTCTAAGCCGATATAAGATTAAAGGTTACGTATAAAGTGATTTAAGAGCCAAATTTTTGACTGCTTTATACCGTAAAGAACAATATAAATGAACAATACAGTGGTAAGCAATATTTAAGCCATGTTGAAAATAAGCGAATTTACCTGAGGATGAATAATGGCAGGATTACTGGATACGGTCAATCAACGTACACAATTGGTAGGACAAAACCGCCTAGAATTACTTATGTTCCGTTTAAACGGGCGTCAGCGTTTTGGTATCAATGTATTTAAGGTAAAAGAAGTATTACAATGCCCGCCATTAACGACTCTGCCTAAGCTTAATCGTGTTGTGCGTGGTGTTGCCCATATACGTGGTAAGACTATTTCCGTGATCGATTTAAGTTTAGCAACAGGCGGTCGTCCTATTGAGGACTTAAGCAAAGCGTTTATTATTATTTCTGAATATAATCGTTCAGTACAGGGCTTTTTAGTCGGCAGCGTTGAACGTATTATTAATATTAACTGGGAAGCTATTTTACCGCCTCCAACAGGTACAGGTAGATATAGTTATTTAACGGCAGTAACAGAGGTCGATAAAGAGCTAGTAGAAGTACTTGATGTGGAAAAAATTCTGCACGAAGTCGCACCGGTAAAAATGGAAATCAGTGCTGACATATTAGCAACTGCCACGGAAATAGATAAGAAAGCTGTAGAAAAAGTGATCCTGGTTGTGGATGATTCAAGTGTTGCGCGTAATCAGATCAAAAAAGCGGTATCGGATCTTGGTTTTAAGATCGTATTGGCGAAAGATGGTCGTGATGGTTTAAATCAACTACGTGAAATGGCGGGTAATGGACCTATTACCGAACAAGTTGCGCTGATGATCTCAGATATTGAGATGCCAGAAATGGATGGTTATACACTTACTGCAGAAGTGAGAAATGATCAATCATTAAATGGTTTGTACATTATTTTACATACGTCATTAAGTGGTGTGTTTAATCAGGCAATGGTAACCAAAGTTGGCGCAAATGATTTTATCGCAAAATTTAATCCCGATGAGCTTGCGGGTGCAGTTTTAAAAGCATTAAAAGCAGCAGACCCTAGTTAGGGGAATTGCTGTGTTGAATAAATGTATTTTCATATAGAAAGTTGAGTAAAAAATAGTGCAAACATTGTCAAATGAAGTTTATACCCGTTTTAGTGAATTTCTTGAAATTCAGTGCGGTATTGTATTAGGGCAAAATAAACAATATTTAGTTAAAAGTCGCTTATTGCCACTACTGGCAAAGCATAAAATGACCAGTTTAACTGAGCTAGTACAAAAATCGATGACTATGTTAGCGCGTGATTTACGTAATGATGTTATTGATGCGATGACCACTAATGAAACGTTGTGGTTTCGTGATATTTACCCGTTCGAGTATTTACAGACAAAGATCTTACCTGAATTTATTAATAAAGGTCAGCCGATTAAGATATGGTCTGCCGCCTCTTCATCTGGACAAGAACCATTTTCGATTGCCATGTCAGCGATTGAAACGCAAGAAAAGCTCAAGCGTTTAGTTAAACCTAATGTGCAAATTATTGGTACGGATATATCACCGACAATGATTCAGCATTGCAAGGAGGGGGTATATGACCGTCTGGCGCTTGGCCGTGGTTTGTCTCCTGAACGTAAGCGTCAGTTTTTCACGATACTACCTGATGATAAAATGAAAGTGAATCGTGACGTGCAGCAATTAACGACATTTCGTGAAATCAATTTATTGGAAAGTTATGCTTTGCTCGGTAAGTTCGATATTATTTTTTGTCGTAATGTTCTGATTTATTTTTCTCCAAAGATTAAAAGTCAGATCCTTAATCAATTTGCAGGATCATTAAAGCCGGGCGGGTACCTCTTTCTAGGCGCATCTGAATCCTTGACTGGGTTAACGGATAAGTTTGAAATGATCCGTTGTAATCCTGGGATTGTATATAGGTTAAAATAGCCTATTTTATGATGGTAACTGTTTGAACATGGATGTTCATTTATTGACGGTAACCGGCCGCCATACACCGTCAAAAAATTGATTTAACAGTTTTTCTTTAGATCCCCTTCTATATTCATCTCTATATTTTTTAATTTCAACTTTATTTGTATTACTTTGGTTTGTCTTTAAGCTTCTGATTTTAATTGATTTATTTTCGTTGTGTTTATAAGTTAAATAAAACAACTCTTTCATTACCTATTTTGGCACATATGTTGCTTTCATCATTTGTATCATCGTAATTATCATACGATTGATTACGATATAAATGTTATAGGAGGCGTTCATGGCTATTAATTTTGATAATGCATTGGGTATACACCAATATTCTGTTGGCGTAAGAGAGCGTCGTGCAGAGGTATTAGCCAGTAATATTGCTAATGCAGACACGCCGGGGTTTAAAGCTAAAGATTTAAGCTTTAAGGATGCACTTGCCAGTGCGACCCAAGGTAGTAGTTTTAATTTATCAAAAACCAGCGAACGTCATATATCAGGCGGCAGAGATATAGCGTCTGATCTTCAATATCGAATTCCGAATCAACCCGACACTGGTGACGGTAATACAGTCGATGTACAAACTGAGCGTGCTAGTTTTATGCAAAATAGCATGGAATATCAGGCATCACTGTCATTTTTAAGCAGTAAAATTCAAACTATGCGTAAGGCAATTAAAGGACAATAATTATGAGCTTATTTCGAGTCTTTGATGTTGCCGGTTCGGCAATGAGTGCACAATCGGTTCGTTTAAATACAACCGCGAGTAACCTTGCTAACGCGAATAGTGTGAGTAGTAGCGCCGGTGAGACCTATAAAGCACGTTATCCTATTTTCCAAGCACAATTTGATCAAGCTAATGCTGCGCAAAATGAAGCAGTTGGCGTGAATGTTGCAGGGATTGTAGAAAGTGATGCGCCATTAGTTAATGAATTTAATCCAAATCATCCATTAGCTGACGAAAATGGCTATGTATATCGTCCGAATGTAAATGTAATGGAAGAGATGGCAAATATGATTAGCGCATCTCGTTCATACCAAACTAACGTGCAAATAGCTGATTCTGCTAAACAAATGTTGAATAAGACATTAACGTTAGGCCAAGGTTAATAGAGGATATTGGGCTGTGACGACAATTAATAACAGTAATAACATAGCTGACTTTAGCAGTCAGTTTAAAGCGGATAAAAAGGATGCGGCAGAGCAAGCGGCAGAAACTACCCGCAAAGAACTCGGTCAAGAAGACTTTTTCTCATTATTAACACAAGAGCTGGCTTATCAAGACCCGTTCAAGCCTGTAGAAAACTCAGAGATGGTGGCGCAAATGGCGTCATTCACTACCGCTGATGGTATTTCTAACATGGATAGCAAGTTCGAGCAGTTAAATACGATCATGAGTTCAAATCAAGCACTGCAAGCATCGAGTCTGGTGGGTTCTAAGGTATTAGCACCTGCATCATCAGCATTTTTATCTGATGGTGAAAATGTATCTGGGCGTATTGATTTACCTCAGAATGCACCTAATTTACGCTTGCAAATTGCCAATCAAGTCGGTGAAGTCGTTAACGTTATCGATTTGGGCGAACAAAAAAGCGGTGCTATTGCCTTTGATTGGGATGGTACTGACATGAATGGCAATAAAGTGGCGGAAGGAAGTTACCGCTTAAAAGCATCGGCATCAATAGGTGGCAATGCTCAAGACCTAAAAATATCAAGTTTCCAGCATGTTGAAAGTGTCAATATCGGTAATACCGGCAACGGCATTATATTAAATTTGAAAGGTATGGGTAGTCTTCCTCTGAGCCAAGCAACAGAAGTTGCAGCTAAAACTTACTAAATTTACCGAATAAGGAAACCTTATGTCATTTAACATCGCCTTGAGTGGGATTAACGCTGCTCAGAAAGACCTTAATACAACGGCAAATAATATTGCTAACGTTAATACCACGGGTTTTAAAGAGTCTCGCGCCGAGTTTGGCGATGTTTATGCAACATCGATTTTCTCAAATGCTAAAACCTCTGTTGGTAATGGTGTAGCAACTGCTCATGTTGCACAGCAGTTCCAACAAGGTAGTTTGAACTTTACCGAGAACTCGCTTGATTTAGCGATTAACGGTAATGGTTTCTTCGTTATGTCTGATGGACTTGAGTCTATGGACCGTAATTATACGCGTGCAGGCGCCTTCAAGCTTGATGCAAATAGTTTTGTGACTAACTCAGCGGGTAATTATCTGCAAGTCTATGATGTTAATGATGATGGTTCACCAAAAGCCGTGAGTATGGCGTCAACAAAACCGCTACAAATCCCCGATACTGCGGGTGTGCCAGAATCGACTGACAATGTTGATATGACAATGAATCTACCGGCAACATCACCAGGATTAGATCCATTGCAATTTGATCCAGCTGACAGTGGCACCTATACCTCTGCGACATCTGTCTCTATTTATGATTCATTAGGTGAGTCACATACTTTATCAACTTATTATATAAAAGATGGCTCAGCGGGTGCCCCACCAAATTCTTGGTTAGAATTTAACTATGTGGATGATCAGCCTATTGATATTGTTGGTGGTCAGGCTATTGCAGCTGCACCGGGAACACCAGTAAAACCAGCGGCCATGCGAATGACGTTTGATTCATCAGGACTATTGCAACAGCAACTCCCTGCTATAGCAACGACCGTGCCACTAGGGGCTATTTTAAGCAATGGTGCGGATACGACTCAGGCGATTAACCTTAATATTAATAACCCGACTCAGTTTGCGTCTGCGTTTGAAGTTTCTAAGCTTGAGCAAGACGGGGCGACAGTGGGCCGATTAACGGGGATTGATATTGGCCCGGATGGTATGGTTGCGGCGAGTTACAGTAATGGTCGTAATGACAAGTTGGGTATGATTGCGATGGCAAAGTTTGCCAATGAGCAAGGTTTGAGCCAGACGGGTGATACGGGTTGGCGTGCATCACAACTTTCGGGTAATGCGATTGCTGGCGAAGCCAACTCTGGCACCTTTGGTAAAATTAATTCATCGGCACTAGAACAGTCTAACGTAAACTTGACGAGTGAACTTGTTGACTTAATTACGGCACAGCGTAATTATCAGGCTAACTCAAGAACGCTAGAAGTGAATTCTAAACTGCAAGATACGGTATTACAGATCCGTTAATGTAACGGGCTGTTAAGCCTTATAACAAGCGGGCTTAAACATCGTTTAAGCAATACCCGTGCACATTTTTTTGATAAAAAGCCATCCTATTTAGGGTGGCTTTTTCATTTTGGCACTTTAATTGCTTTATTACTGGTACTCAACGGGTAATTAACGATTTCAACGAAAAGTGACAGAGGATTGACGAATGGACAATATGCTTTATATCTCGATGTCGGGAGCCAAAGAAAATATGAATGCATTGGCTGTTCGTGCCAATAATATCGCCAATGTGAATACACATGGTTTTAAGGCTGATTTTGAACAAGCGCGTTCAATGCAAGCTTTTGGTGAAGGCCTACCAACCCGTGTATTTGCTATTACTGAAAGTCCAGGACAAGATTTTACTGGTGGGGGGCTACAACAAACGGGTAATGCACTTGATGTTGCGATCCAAGGTGATGGTTGGTTAAGTGTGCTGGATGATAAGAATCAGGAAAGCTATACCCGTGGGGGCAGTTTGCACATGAGTCCGACTGGTGAATTATTGACATCATCAGGCCGTCCTGTACTTGGTGAAAACGGTCCTATCGTGATCCCTGTACCCGTTGAACAAATAAAAATCCATGCTGATGGTCGTATCGAGGTTCGTCCTCAGGGGGCTCCGGCAAATGCATTGGAAGAAGTCGACCAATTAAAGCTAGTTAATCCCGACGTTCGAAATTTAGTTAAAGGCTATGATGGCATGTTTCGACAAGCTGATGGTATGCCAGCTGCCGTTGATTTAAATGTCCAAGTAGCAGGCGGTGCGTTAGAAACCAGTAATGTTAGTGCTGTTGGTGAACTCACCGGAATGATTAATTTGCAACGTCAATTTGAAATGCAGATAAAAATGATGAAAACAGCAGAAGAAAATGACAAAGCATCAGATTCACTATTACGCGTGAGTTAATTGTTCATTGATGAGTCCACACAAAATATAAATTAGACGAGGAAATGTTATGAATCCTGCATTATGGATAAGTAAAACCGGCTTAGAAGCACAGCAAATGAATATCTCAACGATTTCAAATAACTTAGCCAATGCCAGTACGGTTGGTTTTAAGAAAGAGCGTGCTATCTTTGAAGATCTGCTGTACCAAGCGATAAATCAGCCGGGTGGTCAATCTTCGCAAAATACCAAATTACCGTCTGGGTTAATGGTTGGTTCGGGTGCACGGGTTGTTGCGACCCAAAAGGATCATTCTCAAGGCAATATGCTAACGACTGATAACTCTCTGGATTTAATGGTCAGTGGCCGTGGTTTTTTCGAAATTGAAATGCCAGATGGTACTACGTCATATACCCGTAACGGTCAATTTACCTTAAATGATGAAGGGATTATCGTAACACCGGGTACGGGATATCCATTGCAACCGCAGATCCAAATACCTGCTGACGCACAAACTATTACCGTCTCGGAAGATGGCGAGATCTCCGTAAGTTTACCGGGTCAGACAAATAATCAAACCGTTGGACAAATTAATATTTCGGACTTTGTTAACCCTGGTGGTTTACAGCCAATTGGACAAAATATGTATATTCAAACGGGTGCCAGTGGTGACCCGGTACAAGGTCTTCCAAGTAATGAAGGTCTGGGGAAATTAGTGCAAGGTGCGATCGAAACATCGAATGTAAACGTGACGGAAGAATTAGTAAATCTGATTGAAAGCCAACGTGTATACGAGATGAATTCGAAAGTAATCTCAGCAGTTGATGAAATGTTAAGTTACACCAATCAACAGCTATAATTTAGCGGTTAGTCGTTAAACATTAATTAATAACATCGAGAATTATAATGCGTAATTTTATCCTTGCTCTGTTTGTTTTTATCCAGCTAACGGGTTGTGCATCTTTAATTAAAGTAAAAGAAAACATAGTCACTAAAAATCAAGACGCGACAAAAACCGAAGATGCGAAAGAACCTGCAGATGTGAATGAAACGCCACAGCAAGACTCGCCTGATTATGCACCGATTGTACCTGATGATAATCCAGTACAAGCGAAAGTAACGGGATCGTTATTTAACTCGCAATACAATAATAATATTTTTTCGGATATTAAAGCGCGCCGTGTCGGTGACATTATTACGGTCACATTGACTGAGTCAACAAGTGCTAAAAAGAAAGCCAGCTCAAACTTAGGTAAAGATAATTCGTTTGAATTAGACCCAGTTAATCTTGGTGGTGAAGAGGTGGTTATTGGCGGTTATACGATTGAAGGTAGTTTAAACCAAAAGAGTTCTTTTTCTGGAAATGGTTCTGCCGATCAGAGTAACAGCTTAGAAGGTAATATCTCTGTTACCGTTGTGCGTGTGCTACCTAATAATAACTTAGTTATTCGTGGTGAGAAGTGGCTCATGCTGAATAATGGGAGTGAGTATATTCGTCTTACTGGCTTATTACGTCCGCAAGATGTGGACGCTGATAATAAAGTCGATTCTTCTTTGATCGCGAATGCGCGTATCCAATATGGCGCAATTGATGATTTGGGAGAAGCGCAGGTACAAGGCTGGGCAACTAAATTCCTGAATGGTAATAAATGGCCTTTCTAATTTGAATCAATCTGTAAATAACATCTTGGTATGAGAATTGCTTTTAGCTCTATAACGCCCATTATTTAGCGGTTGTCATAATTTTGGCAGTAAGCTGTATAAACCAAAATAATGATAATTCTTATAGCACAGGTTATTTAGATGAAACTATCAACTCGGATTAAACGACAACATTTTTTATTCGGCATGAGCATTGTCTTGTTAAGCTTTTTTGTTGTCACGATCAATACTGCACATGCAGCGCGAATTAAAGATATAAGTTCTGTGCAAGGGGTTCGTGATAACCAATTAATCGGTTATGGTTTAGTGGTCGGTTTACCTGGCACTGGTGAAAAAAGTAATGCGTTTTCAGCGCAAAGCTTTAAAACCATGTTGAATAATTTTGGCATCACTATGCCTGAAGGTGCGAAAGTTAAAATTAAAAATGTCGCAGCCGTTGCGGTGAGTGCGGTATTACCCGCATTCACGAAACCTGGTCAAACGATTGATGTAACGGTTGCTGCTATTGGTGAAGCGAAAAGTTTACGCGGTGGTTTATTATTGCAGACCTTCCTGAAAGGTGCTGATGGACAAGTGTATGCGTTAGCGCAAGGTAGTCTTGTTGTAGGTGGCCTTGGTGTCGAGGGGAAAGATGGTTCAAAGGTGATAATTAATACGCCTACCGTCGGTCGTATCAGCAGTGGTGCTATTGTTGAAAAGGAAGTCGCTAATCCATTTGGCGATGGTGATTTTCTCACATTTAATTTACACCGTGGCGATTTCTCTAACGCGAAACGTCTTGCTGACTCAATTAATAATCTTGTCGGTCCTAATACAGCTTATCCAATGGACGCGACGTCAGTACGCGTTCTTGCTCCTCGTGATATTTCCCAGCGTGTTGCTTATTTAGCGACATTAGAAAATCTTGAATTAAAAATGGCAGATGAATCGGCAAAAATTATTGTTAATTCACGTACTGGTACCATTGTTATTGGTCAAAATGTCAGGCTAAAACCAGCTGCAATCACTCACGGTGGATTAACGGTTACCATTAATGAAACCCAAGAAGTCTCACAACCCAACGCTTTTGCTAATGGTGAAACAGTGGTAACTAATAAATCGACGATTAATGTCACCCAGGAAGATGCGCGAATGTTTAAGCTTGATGCGGGGGCGACACTCGATGATTTGATCCGCGCTGTTAATCAAGTCGGTATTGCACCGGGTGATTTAATGTCAATTTTAGAAGCGCTAAAAGATGCTGGTGCATTAGATGGGCAGTTAATTATCATTTAATGACGTTTAGTTAATTCAGTACTGTTATGACTTATTTATAAGCGCGATATCCGTGATTGGGTATCGCGCTTTTTTATATATTTTGTTTCATTGTCGAAGTTGGTCTAAGAATTGCTCTGTTATATATAAGGTTGAAGTTAATTTATTGTTTTTATTTAAGTTGTTGATTTTGTTTTATTTTAATTTATGCCAAATAAATGGCAGTGGTGTTTAAATATTAATTTAAAAATATGAATAACTAACTGAAAAATAATAACTATCGAAAATAGTAACGGGCTGGGTATGGATAATTCATTTAAAACAAATGTAAGCAGTAACGTCTTAGATACGCATAATCTGGATTCTTTGCGTAAAAGTGCGCTGAATAATGATGAAGCTGCATTGAAAGAAGTCGCAAAGCAGTTTGAGTCTTTGTTTACCAATATGCTGATGAAAAGCATGCGTGACGCGAATGCCGCATTTGAAACCGAAAGTCCAATGAATAACAACTACACCCAGTTTTATCGTGATATGCAAGATAAGCAAATGGCAGCGGATATGAGCCAATCAGGCAGTATGGGTTTAGCGGATGTGATTGTTAAGCAATTGTCGAATAATGGCGGCAATTATATGCCAGCCTCGTCATTGCAAGGGGATAGTAACCCATTGCAAAACTTACAGGCCAATAAGGTTGTAGGTAAAGGGATCGTAGAAGGTAAAGACGTTGCTTCAGTCCCGGCTATTGACGAAGAGGGGAATCCTATAGCTGATGGGAAGCAAACGAATACCACATTACCAACGGTCGAAAAGCCTCGCCAGATGCAATTCAACAGTCCTGAAGAGTTCGTCACTTCATTAGCGCCTTTTGCGGACTCGGTGGCTAAACGTTTAAATGTCTCTCCGGATGTATTACTTGCTCAAGCAGCGTTAGAAACGGGCTGGGGTAAGAAGGTATCGACTGATAATAAAGGTGATAGCTCGCATAACTTATTCAATATTAAAGCAGATAAACGTTGGGAAGGCCCGACTGCAAGTGTGGATACCTTAGAGTTTACCAACGGTGTGGCTAAACGTGAAAAACATCAATTTAGAAGTTACCAAAATTTTCAGTCGAGCTTTAATGATTTTGCTGATTTCTTGCAATCAGGCGATCGTTACAGCGACGCGTTACGTAATTCTGCTGATTCGGCACAGTTCTTGAATGGTTTACAGAACGCGGGTTATGCAACAGATCCTAACTATGCAGCGAAAATACAAAACGTCATGAAACATGATGCATTTAAATAGTCTTGCTTAGTTGAGTTACTGAATAAGTAATAACTGAATATAAAGAAATACAGATAATCTATTTTGGAGTGTTGATCTGATGGTTGGAGCAGTAATCTGATGGCAAATTTATTACAAATAGGCTCGTCTGGTGTCTTAGGTCACCAGCAAATGCTTAATACCACAGGTAATAACATTTCGAATGTTAATACGGATGGATATAGCCGTCAGCGTACCCAGCATAAATCACAAACAGAT
Source organism: Moritella viscosa (assembly GCF_900120065.1). NCBI lineage: Bacteria > Pseudomonadati > Pseudomonadota > Gammaproteobacteria > Alteromonadales > Moritellaceae > Moritella > Moritella viscosa. Next base: position 102,983 of record NZ_FPLG01000053.1, on the reverse strand, counting down.
AACATGGGACTTGCTCGATCCGTCACTGGTCGAGAAGTTAATAAGTTTGCACAAGCAGAGTTATTAATTGATACCAGCGCTTCTAGTAATAAAGATAAGTTTCTTGCTGAAATTACGCGTACCGATCAAGTATTGTCTGATGATTCAAATAATATGGCGGCTGGTGTATCGCAATTATTTGAATCTTTTCACACTGCTAATGATGATCCAACCTCTATCTCTAATCGTCATTTAGTTATTTCTGATGCTCAAACATTAGCTGCCAGTTTTCGAAATGTTGGTGAACAATTAAATACTCAAGCAAAAACGGCAAATAATGAAATAACAGAAAAACCAGCATTATTAAATTCATTAATTCAAGAAGTTCATGGTTTTAATAAGCAGGTGATGACCGCTGAAAATACATCTCGAGGTGCTTCTGGGACGTTACTTGATCAGCGTGATGTTGCAATCGAAGCTCTCGCAAAAGAACTTGATATATCAACAATTATGAATGACAACAAAAGCATTTCAATTAATTTGCTTAACGGGCAACCGTTAGTAATGCAAGACAGTATCAGTCAATTTCAAGCTGTTGGTGGAGAGCCAGACCCAAGCAATATGGAACTGGTCCTAAATATCAATAAGAATACGATGCAACTACAAGATGCAGAGCTCGGCGGGCGTATTGGTGCATTATTGGAGTTTCGTGATGAAACTGTCTATAAATCATTACGTGAAATAGGTCAGATGAGCCTTGGCATTGCTGATGCGGTTAATACTCAAAATAAAATGGGCTTGGATTTAAATGGTGAAATGGGTAAAGATATTTACACCATTCCGCCAACACAAGCGAAGTATTATTCAGGTAATTCAAACCCTGCGCATATTCTCACGTCTAAATTAATTTCTGGTCAAGGTAGTTCTCTAACAACAAGTCAGTATCAAGTAATGATGACAAGCCCATTAACATTTGATGTTTATGAAATTAAAGATGGTGAGCGGAGTACTAATCCATTAGCGGTTAGTGGTGTTTATCCTGGACCTGTTGAAGTCATTGATCATGGCTTTGAGATTGATTTTTCTGCAGCCGCGGGTGGTTTTCAAAACGGTGATAAATTTTTAATGAGTCCAACGTTATTTAATCTTAACGATTATGACGTAACACGTTCTCAGCCTGAAGATATTGCCCTAGCCTCGATCTTACAAACGAAGACTGGAACTGCCAATACAACGATGAGCCGTATTTCTGTCACTGAGATCTCTGACCCCACATTATCTTTTGCTAATAACGATTTAAACAAAACAGCACCGCAGCAGATTATTGTTAATAACAGCGGTGACTTCGATATTTATGATGGCAATGGTACTTACATGGCAACCAGTTCTAGTGCCCTAAATGGACAAGATTTATTTGAGAATGCTATCCCTCCTTTAAACCCTGGCGTGGGTTATGAAATTAAGATGGATGGTAAACCAAATCCAGGCGAAAAATTCACATTAGCTTACAATCGAGATGCCATTGCAGATAACAGTAATGGTTTAAAACTTGCTGGTTTAGAGAGTGAGAATAAGTTACATAAAAGTCATACAAGTAACGGTCAAAACCAGATGACGTTTGCTGGCGGTATTTCGGCGTTGATTTCAAGTGTAGGTAACAAAACTCGTGCAGCACGTGTTGATTCTGCGGCAAACGAAGCGAAATTAATGCAAAGCCGTAATTGGATTGAAAGTGTGTCGGGGGTCAACCTTGATGAAGAAGCTGCAAATATGGTTCGTTATGAACAAGCCTACAATGCATCCGCACAAGTCGTACGTATTTCAAAAGAAATATTCGATACCATTCTGAATGCAGCGAGGTAATTAAGATGCGATTAACCAATAATCAGATTTTTTCTCGTTCGATGCAAGACATGTCGCAAACACAAAAACGTTTGAATACGGCACATTCGCAAGTGACATCACAAGAAAAATTCAGAACATCAGGTGATGCACCTGCTGAAATTGCAAAATCGAGTTACTTGAATGACGAAATCAAAAAGAATACTCAATATCAAACTAACGGCTTGATGCTAAAAGGTACGCTTGGTTTAGAAGAAACGACACTCAGTAACTTACATATAGCGATGGAACGTGGGCGTTTGCTTTCGGTTCGAGCGCTTAATGGTACCGTAGATTCGCAAGATAGATTCGCAATTTCGTTAGAAATGGAGCAGTTACAAAAAGAAGTGTTTAGTTTGGCTAATACCAAAAATGCAAATGGTGATTTTATTTTTTCAGGTACGTCATCGCATCTACAAACGTATGTCAAAGATGCTCAAACGGGACTATACACCTACCGTGGTAATGAACAAGATAATGAAATCCAAATAGCAACAAATGTCTACGTTAGTGATGGAGATAATGGTGCACGAGTTTTTGAATCTGTGCCTGCACGCTTGACTGCTGATACCAGCAATTTGACTGGTAATATCACTGCTGCGCAAGTCGAAGTGATAGAACAGGGGGAGTATGATAATTTTCATTTCAATAATTATGATCATAGTAATTTAGCAAATAATACTTTTAAGCTCAGTGTTACTGCTCCGCTGATCCCTGGTAATAGCGATACATTTGAGATCCGTGATACCAGTAATAACCTACTACAAAGCGGAAATTACGCATCTGAAAAAGGTATTCGCTTTAATGGTGTCAAGATTACAGCGGTAGGCGCTGCGCCAGGTAGTTTAGATATCTCATTAATACCACCAAAAAATATCAATATTTTAAATACATTAGAATCCTTGAAAATAGCGCTCGCTGATACTTCACTATCCAAAGATGATTTTCGCGAGCGTATGGCTGATGCGCAGGTTGGAATTGAAAATGCTCAATATGCAGTGATGTCTACTACATCTACGATTGGTGGTCGTAATAATACCATTGAACGTGTTACTCAATCTAACGAATCATTTAAAGTGATTAACCAAGAAGCGATGGCAATTCTTACCGAGGCAGATCTTGCCGCGGCAATGACTGACTTAACTAAAGAGCAAAACATTCTTGAGATGAGCTATAAGTCATTCAACAAAATCAATAACTTAAGTTTATTTAACTCGGTGTCATAGTTTGGCACACAATTTGCTATTTTAAATATATAAATAATTTATAGACTGGTACTTAAGCACGACTTACATACAAATTATGTCACTGCTTAATCACATTACATACAGAGGGAATACTAATGGCTATATATGTAAATACTAACGTTGCGTCTTTAAACTCACAACGTAATTTAACTAACTCGACGAATGCACTACAAACGTCGTTTGAACGATTATCATCAGGTAAACGAGTTAACACTGCTGCTGATGATGCTGCGGGCTTACAAATTGGCTCTCGTTTAGAAGCACAAGTAAACGGTTTGAACCAAGGTGCGCGAAATGCCAATGATGGTATCTCAATGGCACAAACTGCTGAAGGTGCGTTAGATGAAACAACCAATATGTTACAACGTATGCGTGTGCTTTCAATCCAATCTGCCAATGGCTCAAACAGTACTGCCGATCGCGAAGCGCTAAATAAAGAGTTTGGTCAGTTACAAAATGAAATTGATCGTGTAGCAAAAGATACAACGTTTGGTGGCGAGACGTTGCTTGATTCATCGTTTAACAATGATTTCCAAGTGGGTGCTGATGCTAACCAAATAATTAATGTTAAAATTACTACAAATATGAACTCACTCGGTTTAGGTGTTGGTACTGCTGCGTCTAATGTACTTACAGCTGCGGCTGCTCAAACTGCGATCCAAGATTTGGATACGGCGATTGCGTCGGTAACAGATATACGAGGTGATCTGGGTGCGAAACAAAACCGTTTCTCATCAACAATTCGTAATTTATCAAATATTTCTGAGAATGTATCGGCATCTAAATCTCGTATTATGGATGCAGACTTTGCTGCTGAATCTGCGAAACTAGCGCAAAATCAAGTATCTCAGCAAGCTGCAAGCACAATGCTAAGTCAAGCTAATCAGCAATCTCAAGTTGCTATGTCATTATTAGGCTAAGAGGGCGGGCTCCCTCTGGCCCCTTTGGGGCCGCCTAATATATTGCTTTTACCTATATCCTTATCGTTATAGTCCTATTTAAGCGTATAGGTAAAAGTATTTCCCCCATATCTTGCCATATTACATTGCGTTCTTAAGCTCAATTTCTACCATTATGTCTACCGTATTCCTTTGACTTTATTTAGCTCATGACATTTATTGCTCATTTGGAATTCCCCCCGGCACAGTGGCGGCAATTTTTTGGCTTCGTCAGTAAAAGTAAAAATATATATTTATATTTAGTAGTGGCATCCTTGTTAAATTAATTTAAAAACAATGGTTTATATTTTTATTTGTATGTTTTAATTATTTGGCACACTGATTGCTACATCTAAGGTATATAACATTTATTTAATTTGAAACGAGCGAAAAGGAAGATACCGTGGCCTTATATGTAAATACAAATGTAGCATCTTTAAATTCACAACGTAATTTGACGAATTCTACAAATGCGTTACAAACATCATTTGAGCGCCTATCTTCTGGTAAGCGTATTAACTCTGCAGCAGATGATGCGGCGGGACTACAGATCGGTTCTCGTTTAGAGTCTCAAGTTAATGGCTTAAATCAGGCTGCACGTAATGCTAATGACGGTATATCCCTTTCACAAACAGCGGAAGGTGCATTAGACGAAACTACGAATATGCTACAGCGTATGCGAGTATTATCAATTCAGTCTGCGAATGGCTCAAATAGTGCCGCAGACCGTGTTGCGCTAGATAATGAATATGGTCAACTGCAGGAAGAGATTAACCGTGTAGCGGAAGATACTACATTTGGTGGTATGAATTTATTAAATTCTACGTTTAATCAAGATTTTCAAATTGGTCCTGATGCGAATCAAATTATTAATGTGAAAATCACCATTAATATGGATGCCCTCGGTTTAGGCGTTGGTACTGCGACATCTGATATTTTGAATCCTTTAAATGCGCAAACAGCGATTGATAATCTAGATACCGCAATTGCGAAGGTAACAGAGATACGTGGTGACCTTGGTGCCAAGCAAAATCGTTTTTCATCAACGATCCGTAATTTAACCAATATCTCAGAGAATGTGTCTGCGTCTAAATCTCGAATTATGGATGCTGACTTTGCGGCTGAATCGGCAAAACTGGCGCAAAACCAAGTTTCGCAACAAGCGGCAAGTACCATGCTTAGTCAAGCAAATCAGCAATCGCAAGTGGCCATGTCATTACTACAAGGTTAATAGTTACAAGGTTAATCGCTTATTACTTTGGCTCGAAAGAGCCAAAGTAATATCGTTCTTTGTTCGTTACTTCTTGTTTATTCTTCACTTTTACGCTCCCTCTGCTTTTCTATGCTTATCAGTTATATATCTTATCTGTTACAAAATAAACTTAACAATTAAGTTGTTGAAATAAATGGGTTTTTATGTTTTTTCATGCGTTTTTTTTTGAAAGTGACTGAAAAAAATAAAAATAACTCTAAAGGATGTATTTTTATTGTCGATAACTTTCATGACGATACAAATAACTGATTATTAATAAGGGCTGTATTTTATATACACAGCAGTCCTTTACAGGATTTCTTTTAGGAGACGAATATGGCTGTTTATGTAAATACCAATGTAGCATCTTTAAATTCACAACGTCATTTAGGTAATGCTACCAACGAATTACAAACTTCTTTTCAACGTTTATCATCTGGTAAACGTATCAATAGCGCTGCGGATGATGCTGCTGGTTTACAAATCGGTTCTCGTTTAGAGTCTCAAGTAAATGGCTTAAACCAAGCATCACGAAATGCAAATGACGGTATTTCACTTGCGCAAACAGCTGAAGGCGCACTAGACGAAACAACGAACATGTTACAACGTATGCGTGTACTTTCAATTCAATCTGCCAATGGCTCAAATACTCAGGCTGACCGTGATGCACTGCAATCAGAGTTTAATGAATTGCAAACTGAAATCACACGAGTATCAGAAGATACAACGTTTGGTGGCGAAAAGTTACTTGATGGCTCATTTGATAAAGAAATTCAAGTGGGTGCTGACGCGAACCAAACTATTGCATTAAAAATGACAACAAGTATGGATGCAGCTACGTTGGCAATCGGTAGTACTACAACAAAGGTTTCAACTGCAGCGGATGCACAAACAGCAATCGCAGCATTAGATACAGCGCTTGAAACTGTGACTGGTACACGTGCAGACCTTGGTGCGAAACAAAACCGTTTTTCATCAACAATCCGTAATATTAGTAATATTTCTGAAAATGTATCAGCGTCTAAATCTCGAATTGTTGATACCGACTTTGCGTCTGAATCAGCTAAGCTTGCACAAACTCAAGTGCAACAGCAAGCGGCAAGTTCAATGCTAAGCCAAGCGAATCAAACCTCACAAGTAGCATTATCACTACTTTAATCGTTTAGCTTTATGTTTGCCCTGCACTTTGCGGGGCATTTTGGTCTTTGGGGGTTACTATGTCCATTGATAATAATATGGATAATAAGAGCATTCGTTTTCATCCTGACCCTGTAGTGACAAAAGAACCAGTCATTACGAATCCTGCCGTTTCAATTCCACCTATCGAAAACGAACTATCTGTTGAAAACCCATTATCTGAACCAGAAGTTGCGAATGATATAAATTTGGAACAAAAATTGCTAGAAGCAAAGGATACGTTACAAGCTCATTTTGATGTTAATAATAAGAAGCTAAATTTTAGTGTTCATGGTGACACTGGCCGCTTAGTTGTTAAAGTTGTTGATCCTGAAAGTGGTGAAATACTTAAAGAACTACCATCAGAAGCGGTATTAAAGATGGCAACTAACATTGAAAAGTTTCAAGACAATATATCCGCTAGTTCAGGTCTCTTATTTGATGAGATGGTTTGACTAATATAGCGTGATAGAATAGTCGGATGTTTAATGTGACAGGCAACTTATTGCCTATCACATTACTATTGATGAAAATTAAGGATACGCATGGCTGGTATTACGATGGCAGGTTCAGGTTCTGGTTTAGATCTGGAAACTATCATTACAACATTTGTAACTGCTGAAAAAACGCCAAAAGAAACACGCTTAAATAAGAAAGAAGTTGACCTTACAACGGAGTTATCTGGTATTGGTACGCTGAAATCGGGCTTGGCTGATTTTAAGGCAATTACCGGCCAATTGGGTAATGTGGATTCTTTTTATCAAAGTAAAACTAATATTCGTTATCAAGGTCGAAATATCGAGCAAGCTACTGCCGGTGGTGATAGCGCAGCGTTGCCGATCACTATCCAAACGAAAGGTGTGGTACCAAAAGGTGCATTTGATGTTGAAGTGAAGCAGCTTGCACAGGGTGCGAGATTAGAGTCTGATTTTTTACCCGGTCGAGAAACAAAACCTGGGCAGGGTATGCTGTACTTTGATGCAGGTAAAGATACTTTCCAAGTGAATGTTAATGTCACTGATACTTTACAAGATATTCAGAAAAAAATTAACGATGCGCCTGACAACTACGGTATTAGTGCCAATGTAATTAGCTCTGATCTGGGGGCTAAAATTGTCTATACCTCAGAAAAAAGCGGTAAAGAAAATGATTTATCGGTTTTCACCTCGGACTCGAGTTTGAGTGTTATTTCATCCAATATGAAGGGCCATCCAGCCACCGATGCAATTATTACGGTGGATGGAAATACTATAACTAAAGATACTAATGTCTTTAATCATGCGGTATCAGGCGTCACAATTACTGCCAATAGTTTGACTAAACTGAACGAGCCTGCCAATTTTTCAACGTCGACAGATCATGCTGCAGTGCAAGAACTCATTTATGGTTTTGTAGATGGTTATAATACCTTGATGGACAGTATTAATGTATTGACCCACCCTGAGACGGGTGTCTTGAAGTATGACTCAAGTGCACGAAGTATCAAACAGCAACTGCAGAGTATTACCGGCGGTGTGGTTAATGATGCCAACAAGAAAATAAACACTTTATATGGCGCAGGTATCTCGTTAGAAGAAGGTGGGATGTTAGCGATTAACCCATTTGGCATGAGTGGGTCTAAGTCCGGTACCCAACGTTTAAACGACGCTGTTAATGACTCATTAGATGATCTTGGCAAACTTTTTGCAGGGACTAATGGTATTGCGGCACAAGTGAATAGCGTGTTGGCTAATAGTTTGGGAAATAAGGGGATGATTTCTCAGCAGGAAAATATGCTGAGTGAGAATTTACGCGATATTGGCGATGACCGCGCTAAATTGGATCGTTATATTTCATCATTTGAAAATACGTTACGGAAGAAATATACCGCCTTAGATAATACGGTGTCACGTTATAATGCCACCGGTGATTATATTCGTAATGTATTAGGTTAATCATATTATTTTTTAGTATTTAAATAAATCAATAGTTAGGTAAAAAACATGAGAGCTAATATAAGACGTTATCAGCAAGTCAGCCGAGAAAGTGGTATTTCTACTGCTGATAACCACCAAGTGATTTTTATGTTGTTACAGGGATTATTAGATTCTGTAGCGGTAACAAAAGGCTGTATTTTACGTAAAGATATTGAAGGTAAAGCCAAAGCCATTAATAAATCAATTAATATAACATCTGGTTTGATCGATGGTATTAACCATAAGATTCACCCCGAAATTGGTGAAAATTTTGATGCGCTGTATCGTTATATACAAGTGCGTTTAAATGATGCGTCATTAGAGCGCTCAGTCGAACCGCTAGATGAAATCACTGCATTAGTCACACCGATTAAAGATGCATGGTTAAACATTCCTCAAGCGGAAAAAGAAAAAGCGGAATCTATTCGTAAGCAAGCTAGCGGTGCTTAATGATGGATGTCACTGACGTTGAATTAATGGCGAGTATATCGGCTATCTCCGCGCAAGCAAAACAAGCAATTATAGAAGAACAGTTGGCTGAATGTGATCAACTATTAATCCAACGTCAGATTTTAATTGAGCAGTTAGTCATGCGATCAAATCCTGCTCAATCCCTTAATACCCATGCTTTTCTTACTCAGTTAATGGCGGATGACCAAACGCAAATAGCCTCATTAAAAGAATCGAAAATAGCCCTTGAATCACAGCAAGTCATCACTAAGCGTAGTGCCAAATCAATTAATCGCTATCTTACTATTAAACAATTTTAGGTTGTTATTATGGACCATTTAAATCACGATATTGCCGCACAGATTACTGCGCTAGAATCACAAGAGCAACTGCGTAAAAAACAGGTGAGCTTGGCTCATGCCATCGATGCGATTAACGCTAAAGAACGACCTAGCGCAGACCCTATCGCCTTATACCATGCAAATATGCGTGCGTTTGAGCAGTATATTCCTGATATTTACCAATCTTTTGTCAATTATCAACCAACTAAATTTGAATTAACTCGAGTTGATGACGTATTACATTTGGTTGATGTGGATAATAATTTGGTATTAGGTGAAGATTATTTTCATGATAGTTTGATTGATTTTGAGCAGTATCGCGTTAATCCACAACTTGCTCGTATCGATTTTTCGGAAGAGATTGAGAGTGTTGGTGATTTTATTCATGTGAAATATCTTAATCAATTTATTCGGGCGTTAAAGGGAATTAATAGCAAACATAAAGAAGAGTTTGTGTTGCCTGAAGCGGTTAATATGATGGTGTGTTTCGGCTTAGGTTTAGGTTATTTCTTATCTGAAATGCTTAGTAAACATAGTGTGAAACGGTTATATATTTATGAACCAGAGAATGATTTTTTCTATGCGAGTTTATTTACGCTAGATTGGGCTGATATTCTACAACGTCTAGATGATAGTGGCAGCAGTTTACATTTGTGCCTCGGGGCAGATGAAGATGTCTTTTTTAATGATATTTCCTACCAATTAATGACCAAAGGTCGTTATGACTCGACATTTAGTTTTTGTTATCAGCATTACCAAACAGAACAAACAAATAGCGCGTTAGAAAAATTCAATCAGAAAAATTTTCATGTCGCGTTCGGTTTAGGCTTTTTTGATGATAGCTTAATGGCGTTAGCACATCAGTACCATACCTTAAATAGTCACGTGCCTTTACTCGCGAAAGTTGAACCGCTACCAGAATGTGCAACACGCTCTGTGTTTATATTAGGGAATGGTCCCTCACTTGATGAGCATATTGACTATATTCGTGAAAATCGAGAAAAGGTATTACTTGTTAGTGGAGGGACGACAATTCGTGCTTTACAACAATATGGTATTACCCCTGACTTCCATCTAGAAATGGAGCGAACTAAGGTGACCTATACGGTTTTAAAATCGGTTGCTGATGATGCCTATTTAAGATCAATACCACTCTTAACGTTAAACACAGTGACACCTGATGTGCTCAATTTATTTGATCGCAGCTTAATGGGGTTAAAATTGCAAGAGCCTTCAACTGAGATTATTTTGAATTCAGAGTTAGGCTGTGACAGTGATAATTTAACGCAGTTGGTCTTTGCTAATCCGACAGTGTCTAATTTAGCCTTATCTTATTTCACGCGAATGGGTTTTAAAAACATTTACTTGTTTGGTATTGATCTTGGTTTTTCTGGTGATGCGCATCACAGTAAAAAAAGTATTTATTACCATGAAACTGGAGAAGATAAGTTATTATTCGATAAGAAAAAACTATCTGGTTTTGTCTCTCCGGGTAATCATGTTGAAGAAGTCGAAACAACAATGATTTTCCAAATGTCAGCGAAAGGCATGGGGGAATTATTAGATTTTTATCCAGATGTTAAATGCTACAATCTCGGCAATGGTATCAAGATCAAAAATGCCGTACCAACTTATCAAACTGATGTTGTATTGACAGATGAAGTGTTTGATAAAACTGAATTTGTTGATCGTATGTTGGCTCATTATTCTGTTGATACGACGGTGTTAGCGAAGCAGTACAGTGCGGTCTTAGAGCAAGATATATTTGTCCATTTTGTCGATGAAATGATTGCGATGGTTAAATCCCCCGTTGCCAGCCGTTATGATGCATTAGAGCAACTACAACAACAATTTATGCTATTAAATAGCCAGCTTAAGACGAAACATGCGTTCTTAGTTGAGTTATTAAACGGTACGTTACAGCATTGTCATGCCGCACTTATTAAAATGTTGTTGTTACCAGCAGATGCTGATCAAGGTCTTGTTTATTATCAACAGGGCATTGATATTTATATTAATTACCTTGAAGAAGCTAAGGTGAAATATAAGCGAGAACTGTTCGAAGTCGATCAAACAGACATTTCGGATATTTGGAAATAACAGACGTTAGTTTATGTTGGGCTTATTTCACTAAGTAACGTAAAGTCGACGGATAAGACCAATCCTCACTATTATTCAGGTATGTAATCATAAGCCATTCAGATAGTTTGGCTTATGATGAAAACATATTTTAATACCTTTCCTCGTATTATTATCCGCACGACGATCAGATTTGGGTTTAGTGCCATATCAGGGGTAATTATCAGTATATTGCATGATGGAACACGATTACCTATGAGCATGGTGATTAGTGGTTGTGGTATATTATCTTTTCTTTTCTCAATTATTTTATACTGACGGATAGAGCAAATAAGGACAGTTAATGCGAATTGAATTTATTAGTACTGGCGACGAAGTATTATCAGGTCAAATTGTCGATACCAATGCGGCATGGATATCACAATATTTTTTTCATCAAGGTCGCGAGTTTACTCGTCGTCATACTGTCGCAGATGATTTAGAGTCGCTTATTGATATCATAACGGAAACAAGTCTTCGTGCTGATGTGGTGATCATGAATGGCGGTTTGGGTCCAACGTCAGATGATTTAAGTGCTGAGGCTGCGGCGAAAGCGATGGGCGTGCCACTCACATTATCGCAAGAATGGTATGATCATTTAGTGTCTAAATATGGCCAATTCAATCGTACTTTTTCTGAGAGTGATGAAAAACAAGCTTGGTTACCACAAGGTAGCGAAGTTGTTGATAATCCTATTGGTACTGCATGTGGTTTTAGTTTTCAATTTAATCGTGCTCGTTTTTATTTTACACCTGGGGTACCAAGTGAATTTAAACACATGGTTACCGAGCAAATACTACCCGATATCCAACAACGTTTTACGCCAGTAAAAATACCCACTTTAATCAAGATTAAAACATTTGGTATCTCGGAATCTGTGTTGAATGAGCGCTTAGCTGCATTGTCACTTCCCCAGTCTATTACGTTGGGCTTTCGTGTTGATTTTCCTACTGTTGAAGTGAAATTATTATCAATAGTCCAAGCTGATTTAGCGAAGGCTAGAGAGCGAGTACTTGCAGAGCTTGGTGAGTTTGTATTGTTCGAAGGGGATTGTTCGTTTGCACAATATTTGCAAAATATAATACTCGAGAAAGGACAAACATTATCGCTTGCGGAGTCTTGTACTGGTGGACTTATCGCGAGTGAATTAATTGCTGTCGCTGGTAGCTCTGGTTACCTTGATTCGAGCCATGTTACTTATAGTAACGAATCTAAGAGCCGTTTAGTCAATGTCGATAAAACGACGATAGCTAACCACGGAGCTGTTTCAATAGAGGTTGCTGCCGAGATGGCTGAAGGCGCGATGTTGAATGCAGGGGTTGATTTTGGTATTGCTGTGTCCGGTATTGCTGGTCCGGGTGGCGGTAGCGAAGCAAAGCCTGTAGGTACCGTTGCATTTGCTCTGGCGAGTAAGACACATACTTACAGCCAATTGTTATTTATTCCCCGCAGGAATCGACAGGGGATCAGAACTGTTTCGCTATATATTGCGCTAGATATGTTAAGAAGGGAGCTACTGGGACTTGATTTAGCGGCTGAATTTGGTTCGATAGAGCGCCGAGGCTATTGTGATACTGTGAGCTGTTAGTACGGTATTACAGTTTGTAGATTATATTATTCTAGCTGCGCAGTGATGATTTAAGTTATCAAATAATCACTGCGTAGTTCGTTACCATTTCTGTTTAGGTTGAAACAGCAGATCTAATTCATTCTTTTCGTTTTCTTTTTCTTGGCGATCTTTTAAATCATCTGATGAAGCTTGAGTGAGTTGTTCATTAACCTCATTAAGCAAAGTGGTAAGTGTTTGCTGTTTATTAATAAGGGACTCATTTTTATCATTAATATTATTTAAGGTATCTATACCCTTACGGAGTAATTGCTTGCAAGAACCAAATTGGCTCGTTGCCCGTGCTTCATAAGCCCGTTTCAATAAATTATCAATGTTGACGTTAAGTTGCATCAGTTCAAGTTTACGATCTTCAATCACAAATGTTTGGGTATTAAGTTTACTTTTTGCATGCTCGACACGTAATACTGCGCGAATTTTTTTAATTTGTTGTAATAATATAATCGCTTCTCGATCTGAATTCGGAGAGCGAAACATTTTGTTATCAGTCTGAGCTGGTGCATCTTTTAATTGGGCCATTTGCGCTTTGACATTCGCTAAGCGTTGACGTACTTGCGGTAGGGAAGGCTCCATTTGCAATGTCGTTGCAAGTGAATCGTGCATACGACTGTGTAGCACTAGTGTAAGCACTTTACTGTAAGGTAATGATGTTGAGTTTAACAGTAATTCTTCAGCTTCTTCAATGACTTGTCTATGCTTTATGATTATCTGGCGCTTTTCGGTTTCAGCTTTACGCTTGTACTGTAAAATGATGTTATAACCGATCACCAAAAATAGTAAAACAGCAATCGCGATAATCATAAGAGTGAGCTTCATTGTATAATAGACCTAATTTTGCTGCAGTATATAGATATTACTATAAATACTTTAGTTAAGGTAGTGTTAACGTGAAGATCCCCCCACCAAGACTACCACCATTTTTGAGTTCGATATGTCCGACTTCCCCTTTAATTATATGCGCGTTAGCAATTAATCGAGCAAAATATAAGCCTAATCCAGTACGTCCTTGTTTACAACTTAACTCACCCATTGCACTGTGTTGAGCTTGCAACATACTGTCTGGGTAGCCATCACCGTTATCGGCAATTTCGATCACAAGTTTTTTATTTACGATATTAGCTGTAACTAAGATCTTTCCTTTGCTATAGCGCAATGCGTTGATAAACACATCTGATAATAAGTAGTTTATTAAATTGTGATCGCAATACCAAGCGAGATCGATATCGATATTAATACTAATTTCAATATTATTACTATCACTGTACATTTGATTTTTAATACAAAATTCATTGAAATAATCAGCAATAAAGCATTCTGCAATGTTTAATGGTAGCTGATCTTTTTCATCTCGATACAGAGAGAGTACTTGGATTAAACTACTGTTCAGTCGTAATACTTCATAATGTAAATCAGCGAGTTTAGCGCCGTGTTTACGGTCATCTTGCGAGGCTTTAATGTCTGCAGACATTGATTCAATCGATTGTAACAGTAGGCATAATGAATTTTTCATGTCATGTACTGCAGATGTGAGTATCAACGCATAATCAACTGTGTCTTTGCTTGGTTTAATGTTATCGTCTAAAGGTGTCATTATTATCTTTGACTGGCGTTATAGGGTAATGACCTCTAGGATATCTTATTAACAAGAAATAACAGTATTCTGCTATCGTTTTGTTAGAATACAATTAATTATTTGGAATATAGAGCACATCACGAATGAAGTTACAGCAATTTAGATACATAGTTGAAGTCCTAAATCACAATTTGAATGTGTCTGCGACAGCAGAAAGTCTTTATACTTCGCAACCTGGCATTAGTAAACAAGTTCGTATGTTAGAAGATGAACTCGGTGTACAGATCTTCGAACGTAGCGGCAAGCACCTCACTAAAGTGACACCTGCTGGTAAAGATATTATTCGTATTGCTGCTGATATTCTTGGCAAAGTTGAGAGCATTAAAGCTGTTGCTAGTCAACACACGCACCCCTCTAAAGGTACGTTAAATATTTCGACTACGCATACCCAAGCGCGTTATGCATTGCCAAAAGTAATTAAAGGCTTTATTGAACGTTACCCTGATGTATCACTAAATATGCATCAAGGTACACCTGCACAAATCAGTGATTCAGTTTCTAAAGGTACTGCTGATTTTGCTATCGCCACTGAAGCATTGCATTTATACAGCGACCTAGTGATGCTGCCTTGTTATCACTGGAATCGTTCAATTATTGTTAAACCGGGTCACCCATTAACTAAAGTTGGTAAGATCACAGTTGAAGATATCGCAAAATATTCATTGGTGACTTATGTATTTGGTTTTACTGGTCGATCTGAATTAGATTGTGCGTTTGATGAAGCGGGCTTAGAGCCTAAAATTGTCTTTACCGCAACGGATGCCGACGTGATTAAAACATACGTGAAATTAGGCATTGGTGTCGGTGTTTTAGCAACAATGGCATTTGATGACGAAAGTGATGATGATTTAGTACGTATTGATGCAAGTCATTTATTTACGTCGAGCACGACTAAAATTGGCTTCCGTAAAGGGACGTTCTTACGTACTTATATGTATGATTTTATGGAACGATTTGCACCGCATTTAACGCGAGATATTGTTGATAAAGCGATTATGCTAAAAACAGCAGAAGAGATTGATGAGATGTTTAAAGATATCTCGCTACCAACGAGGTAACGAGATAGTATTCACTCGGCTAACACAGTGTACTTAGCCGAGGATATTTTCAGCCTCTTTAGTTACCTTTTTTGCCTTCTTTTTGACTGTACTTTTATGATTACTTTTTATTTTCCCCACTTCTTTCTTCGCAGAATCCTGTACGACAATAGAGCAAGCATTATCGTTAATCACACTAATTAACGCATGCATACTTTGTGACAGGCTATCGTCATGGGTAAGCCGTTTGATTTGATCGCTAACAATATCGATAGCACTACTCATTACAACTTGTTCTAACTCTGTAAATGCATCTTCGATGTAACCGGATAATTTCGTCAGGTCAGGCAGATTTGTTCGACATGCGATTAAACCAACATTGAGATTATTCATGTAACTGTACAGTGTTATATTCAGTGACATGCCTGGTGGCAATGCTGATAACGGGAAGCATTCCTGCATTTCTGCGCCCATCATATAAACGGGTTTACGCGGTCCAGGCACATTAGAGATGAGTACATTACCGACCGGTGGTAACACATCATCGAGTTTTAATAACTCACTGATTATTGCTAACCCCTGGCTTGCCAATGTGTAACTCGTTAGCGCTTCATCTGATAATGACCTTGCTTCTTTTTTTAATTTATCACAAGACTCTTTAATGGCCATCAATCGAGAGAGAGGAGTTGTATTGCTGTGACCTAATTCCACCATAGTAATTGCAATGCGGTTGTTTGATATGGTGTCGTTCAGTGCCCTAAGGTTCACCGGGATTTGTGCTGTTAGCGGCTGCTTAAGTTTATAATTAAGGTCGGATAAATAACGATGTAATGCGATATCACAAATACACACCACGACATCATTGATCGTTGTTCCCGCTATTTTTCCTATGTTCTTTACACGCGATAGTGGGAGTACGCTGGTTGCGGCTCGACGGGCACGTTTAGGACTCACTGAAAAAGGGGTTTTTGGTGCTGTAAATGGTGTTGGTATATTGGTTTTATAAACGTTGACTGCTTGCAATAATAGCCGAGAACCAAGTCCAATAATCGAAGGTATTGCACGAACTTGTTTTGTTAATAAAGCGCTGTTTTGTTTTAATTTATGCACTAAACTCGATTTTATTTCAGGATTAGGTTGCTTACCTTCAAAACCTTTTAAGCTCCAAAATGCTTGTAATGGGCCTTCGGCTTGTTGTGATAAATAGCTAAGCATGATTTGGTTACCTTTAGCACCGTCGGTGAAAGCGTGATGCATTTTTAGATAAACTGCAAATTGATTGTTAGCGAGACCTGAAATTAAATGTATTTCCCATAATGGACGGTTACGATCGAGCAGATTGGAATGGGCATGTTCTATATACTCGATGAGTTGCTCTCGAGTCCCTGGTTGGGGTAAACGAACGCGGCGAACGTGATAATCAAGGTCTACATTATCATCTTCTTGCCAGTACATCATACCTGAATAAGCAGTGTATAATTTGTAATTAAAAGGTTTTTCTATTTGCGTGAATTGCATCAGTTGTTGATATAGGTCTGTACCATAATCGCCTTGATAGTCATTCGGAATATCAAAAATTTGCATTGCAGCTACATGGTTTGGCCGTGATACCGTTTCGCAATATAGGAAACCCATATCGGGTAGAGTGAGCGCTTTCATTAATATTTCCCTAGTTTTTGCAGAGTGGACAGCTAGCTACGTCGTGCGATTTGAATAGAATAAGTGACCTAATGAGTAGAGAATAATTAAGTTGTAAAGTCATTAGCTTAGGTGTTAATCACTGCTATTTACACCTAAAAGCATGAGTGTTTCTCTCATAGGCTGCTGAGTATTAAAAGAAATGCGTAATCAAAGGGGTGAGGGAAGCGTAATGCCTGTTATGAAGTGGTCTGTGGTTACTTTCTTTGTGGTATAAAAAAGCCAGAATAGTGACGAGCACATTCTGGCTTTTATTTTATCTAGACCTAAATAATCTATGCTTATTTAGGTCAGTGTCAGATTAAGTGCAAGTGTGGGCTTTTTTGATGTCGCCTACATTTAATACTTTAATTGCTAAACCACCTTGTGAAGTTTCACGGTATTTAGCATTCATGTCTTTACCTGTTTCGTACATAGTTTCGATAACTTTGTCTAACGATACACAAGGCTCACTGGTACGGCGCATTGCCATACGTGAAGCGTTGATCGCTTTTACTGCTGCAATTGCGTTACGTTCGATACAAGGTACTTGTACTTGGCCACCAACAGGATCACACGTTAGGCCTAAGTTATGCTCCATGCCTATTTCTGCAGCTTGGCAGACTTGTGAAGGGCTCGCTCCCATTAACTCAGCAAGACCAGCCGCTGCCATTGAGCAGGATACCCCCACTTCACCTTGACAGCCAACTTCTGCGCCAGAGATTGATGCATTCGTTTTGTATAGGATACCGATAGCACCCGAAGCAAGGTAAAATTTAGTCTGTTCTTCACGCGTCAGCGGACGAATAAACTTATTGTAATAAGCCAATACTGCTGGAATGATACCTGCGGCGCCATTGGTTGGTGCTGTAACTACTCGACCACCGGCCGCATTCTCTTCACTAACAGCAAGTGCGAACATGTTAACCCAATCAATAATAGTCATTGGATCAGTGTTAAAACCATCACTGGCTTCTAGTTGACGTTTAAGTGCGGCAGCACGACGTGGTACACGTAATGGACCTGCAAGTAAACCTTCTGTCTTACAACCGCGTTCGATAGATTCAGACATTGCAGTCCAAATGTTAGAAAACGATTGATATGTTTCATTTTCACTGCGGAAAGAACGCTCATTTTCTAACATCAATGCACTGATCGATAATGCATTTTCGTTACAGTGTGTGACTAATTCAGCAGCGTTGGTAAATGGGTATTTAACGTCTGCCGTTTCACCTTGTGTTAAACCGAAGTTTTCTTCGTCAACGATGAAGCCACCACCGGTAGAGTAGTACGTTTTTGTAAACGCAACTTTACCATCGATGTAAGCATGAATTTTCAAACCGTTTTCATGTAGTGCAAGCGGTTCATCAATAAAGTTCATAGCTGAAGCGGGAAAATCAACAGTATGACAGTGTAGACCGATCGTTAAGCGACGTGTTTGTTCAACACGGAGGATAAATTCTGGAATTGAGTCAATATCAACAGTTTCAGGTAAGTTACCTGCTAAACCCATGATAATAGCAACATCAGTGTGGTGACCTTTACCAGTCAACGATAATGAACCATGCACATCCACTGTGATTTGAGTGACTTCGCGGATCTTCCCTGTCGCTCGTAGGTCGTCGATAAATTGTTTGGCAGCTTTCATTGGACCAACAGTATGAGAACTAGATGGACCAATACCAATTTTGTAGATATCGAATACACTGATCATAGTAATTCCTCAGCAGATGCTTAAGTTATATAAGCTTAAATAAATAGCGCGCTAACAGACTTTGCTAGGCAGAATAATAGAGACTAAACTTTTTTTTAATCTCTCAAATTTTTAGGTCGTTATAATAGCGCTTTAACTGGAAAACACAACTGCCAATATAGCCGTCTGTACTGTTATTTAGAGATTGATCCCATATAACAATTCATTATGTTTCATAATTGCAGTGTAAAGCTTTGCTTTATTTATTTAGTGAAGATAATTAGAGTGCTAAGGTAATAATGACGTCAATTTACAATGTCATTATTACCTTTAATAATGAATGGCTTAGCGTGGTTGGAATGTTTACTGTTAATAATTAATAATCCAGTGATCAACTAATAATAATATAAATAACACCATTAAATGTATGATTGAGAATTTGAATGTTTGAAATGCTGTTTTACGCGTGGGGCTGAATTTTAATCGATAAGCGTAATAAATAAAGCTTATTCCTAGGATAGTAGAACCTGCTAAATAGAGTAAACCACTTAACTGGGTGAGCCAAGGTAGCCAAGTTACAGGTAGTAATAGCAGTGTATAAAGCAATACCAGTGTTTTAGTGTACTCTGCGCCATGGGTTACGGGCAGCATAGGTATCTTGGCTTTGGCGTATTCTTTCTCTTTATGGATGGCTAATGCCCAAAAATGTGGGGGGGTCCAAATGAAGATAATCATTACCAGTAATAATGCTTGTCCTGTTACTTCCCCCGTCATAGCGGTCCAGCCAAGTAGCGGAGGGGTTGCACCGGCTAGCCCGCCAATGGCAATATTTTGTGGGGTTGCTCGCTTCAAGTACATGGTATAAATGACTGCGTAACCAATCAGGCTCGCAAAGGTCAACCAAGCGGTTAACGCATTTACAAACACAAAAAGTGTTGTCATACCTATTATTGCCATACTTGTAGCAAAGAATAATGCTCTTGGTGTACTAATTGTGTTTTGTACTAATGGCCGTTGGTGAGTTCTGGTCATGATGGCATCAATACGTTGGTCAAGGATATGATTGTATGCTGCTGCTGCGGCAGAAAGTAACCCTATGCCGACTAATGCTGGGACTAATAAACTGAGTGAAGGTAAATTGGGTAAAGCGAGTACCATCCCGACTAAAGCGGTCAATAGCAATAAGGCTACGACTTTGGGTTTCGTTAGTTGATAATATGCGCGCCAGTTTGGTATGAGCGTTAATTTGATTGATTGTGTATTCATAACACCTCTTGCAGTTGCTGTTGGTTTAACCAAAGTAAGGTTACTAAGGTGATGAGTAAGATCGCAGCGACTAAATTATGTGCCACAGCAATGCTCAACGGTAATTGAAAAAACACGTTTGCTATTCCCAAACTTACTTGTAGACATAAGATGATAATGAGTACTTTTGCGGTAAGGCGGATCTTTTTTTCAGGTTGATATTTAAATAATTGATAGTTGGTTAATAGTAAAAACACAAAGGTCACGACAGCCCAAATTCGATGTGTCACATGAATATTCATTCTGGCGATCGTATCGCGTACACCGTATTGATAAGTTTCAGCTACAGGACTCAGGCTAAATACGTCATTAAGGTTAAAGCGACTGAACCAGTCACCGTTACATATTGGGAACTCAGTGCAGACAATGGCGGCGTAGTTTGAACTTGTCCAGCCACCGAGTGCTATCTGAATAATTAATATTGGCAGGGCAATGCCACAATATAATTGGACCCGCATCAACCGTTGCCGCTGTGTTGGTAATATCAGCGTGTTATTTAGCGCTTGAGCGGGTTGGATGGGGGTTCCTCTTGTGTTAGATAGCCGTAATTGTAGTAACACGAGCAGAGCTAAAATACTAAACCCACCTAATAGATGCCCCATGACAATAATGGGTTGCAAATTCATGGTCACTGTCCACATACCTAAAACAGCTTGAAATAGCACTAATAAGATTAACAAAGTCGCTAATGGAACTTGTTGTTTGCGCTTACCACAAGTGATAAAAATGAGCAGGATAAGCACGCCTAATAGTCCTGCAATATAGCGGTGGATCATTTCGTTCCATGCTTTCTCGGTATGCAGTGGTTTATCAGGATAAGCTAATTGAGCTGTTGCGATGTCTTGTGCGTTGGCGGGGACAGAGTTAAAACCATAACAGCCTGGCCAATCTGGGCAACCAAGTCCGGCATCGGTTAAGCGCGTATAAGCCCCGAGTGCAATCACTAGAAAGGCAAGTAGTATCGTCAAGTTGAGCAGTTTTGACATAGGCAATCCTTGTATATTTGCTGGCTTATCCGATTTTAGATATTTTAAGTAAGCGTTTTACATCCTTTAATAAGCCTGCTGATACCTTTGTTGCCGCAGTTCTATCTGCTGGGTATTGATAGTGCATAAAGATATTTCCATGCGGATCAACTAAATATAATGTATCTGTAGATAATAGGTTTTGGTTTACCTCACTTAATTGCAATCTTGTTAGGGCTGATATTTCAACGTGATCGTGAGATAAATTTTCTGGAGGTATGACGGTTACTGGGTATTTAGTGAGATAGCGTTGTACTCGAGTTCCTTCGGCGGCCAGCAAGGTATGTACTTGCTGTATTTGCCATAAACTCTGTTGGCATTGTTGTGCGCATCTATTACCTGGATTATAGAGGAGTAACCATGCTTGCGGGGGCTGTGACATAGTTAGTGGTGGGGATAAGAGTTTTCCTGTATTGGTTTTAGCCCCTTGATACCAATCATTAACTAGCACTAATTTAGCGATGACAATGGGGGCAATAAATAAACCCATGATGATGAATAATGGCTTTTTTTGCATGACTAATCCTTATCTTGCATGTGCTTATATTGAGTTTGATATCTTTTTAACCAATAGCCACTCGATAGGCTTAACGCAAACGCTAAAGCAAACCATTGGACTGCATAAGCTGTATGCTTAGTGGGTGGCATGACTGTTATTGTCCACGTTTTGATAAAACCGATGTGCGTGTCTGGATTTAGTTGTAATAGTAGAGGATTGAGTGGCATGTTTAGCGTAGTTCGTAGTTGAGATATATCAGTACGCTGTATCACCAAAGGCCCTTGTGTTGTAGGTGTGATATTCTCACCGAGAAGCAAAGGTGAACCTTGCTGTGCACTTAAAGTACCCTCTAACTGATAATGCCCTGTGAATAGTGGGATATCAGGTAACAATGAACGTGAGGCCGAGCCAGGCAGCCAACCAAGGTTAACGAGAATTGTTTGCTCATCGCTGTGAAAGGGAAGGTAAAAATGATAGCCAAACTGTTTATTGTAAGTTTGATTATCTAATAATATAGGCGCTTCATTATCAAAATAACCGTATAAAGATACCTTCCGATGCAAACTGCCTGCGGTTATTTGAGTGAGTGATGTGAGTGTCGGTTGGTTGATATCTAATAGCGCTTGTTTTTCTTGTGATCGGGAGACTTGCCATAACCCTAATTTTATACAAACGACAATCGAGAGCAGGCTAAACAGCACAAAACTGATTAAGCGTTTGGAGAGTTTATAGCATTGCATAGTGCTAGATAAAGTCTGCATATTTAACCTTAAAAAATAACGGCTTGGATAATGTTATAAACGCCCATTTTGAGCATATAATTAAGGATAGATATATTTTTATAAAACGGTAGGAAAACAGACGAAAGTTGAAGTTAATTAACAGCTTGCAGATGAATATCCCAGCGAAGGACGCTGGGATAGAAGCGTTATCAAAATTGCTATGATTAATGTGAGATAAAGGTTAACTAAATTGGTGTTATTTTACTTGCCAAGCGATAGTCTCGCCCGTTCTGATCGGTACCATTTTTGCGTTACCAAAAGGTAGTGTTTCAGGTACTTTCCATGCAGATTTTTCTAGCGTGATAGTGTCTGCATTACGTGGTAAGTTATAAAAATCAGGACCGTTGAAGCTTGCGAATGCTTCTAATTTATCAAGTGCATTTTCTTGTTCAAATACTTCAGCATACAACTCAATTGCAGCATGTGATGTATAAGCGCCAGCACAACCACAAGCAGATTCTTTTTTGTCATCAGAATGTGGTGCTGAGTCAGTACCAAGGAAGAATTTATTACTACCACTTGTAGCAGCTTTAACTAATGCTGCTTGATGCGTATTACGCTTCAAGATTGGTAAACAATAGTAGTGAGGTTTAATACCGCCCACTAGCATATGGTTACGGTTGAATAATAAATGGTGTGCTGTGATGGTAGCAGCAATATTGTCACTGGCATTATTTACAAATTCAACTGCATCAGCTGTGGTTATATGCTCAAGTACAATCTTTAAATTTGGGAAATCAGCAATAACGGGTTTTAATACTGTATCTAGGTAAACCTTTTCACGGTCAAAAATATCAATGTCAGCATCTGTTACTTCACCATGTAATAACAATGGCATTTCTGCATCTTGTAACGCTTGTAGTGCAGGGTAAATATTCTTAATTGATGTTACACCCGATGATGAATTTGTCGTTGCGCCAGCTGGATAAAGCTTTGCGGCATAAACAACACCGGTTGCTTTCGCTGCGTGGATATCTTTAGCAGTTGTTTGATCGGTAAGATAGATCGTCATTAATGGACTAAATGAAGAATCGGCTGGTACGTTAGCCAAGATACGTTGACGATAGTCTTGTGCAATCTTAGCATTTGTTACTGGCGGTACAAGGTTAGGCATAATGATTGCGCGGCCCATGTAACGGCTAATGTCAGCAACTGTATGTTTTAAAACATCACCATCTCTAAGGTGCAGGTGCCAGTCATCTGGGCGGGTGATCGTTAAAGTTTCCATTTGATTTCTCCATCGCTAATTTCCGCAGATTCTAAAGAGTAATGTAGGGGAAGTCAAAGACGCAGTCTTAATTGATGATAAAAGACGAAACCAAGTAAGCCTATAGTTAATTTTAGCTTACTTGGTATAGAAAAATTAAATGATTTACTGCAGAGCTAGTTAAACAATATAGACAAAAATGAACAGAATTATCCATACGACGTCGACAAAATGCCAATACCAGGCAGACGCTTCAAAAGCAAAATGTTTACCCGGGGTAAAATGCCCATTGATAATACGAAATAACATGACGGTTAGCATGATGACCCCGAGGGTCACGTGCATGCCATGGAAGCCAGTGAGTAAATAAAAAGTATTCCCATATACACCGGAATCAAATTTTAATGATAATGCGTGGTAAGCATGTATATACTCTTCAGCTTGGAAAAATAAGAAGGTAACACCCAAAGCAACGGTAATAGTTAGCCAGATTACTAACTTTGTACGTTGTTTTGCTATCAGGCTGTGATGGGCGAAATGTAACGTTATTGATGAACTGATCAGGATAATAGTGTTGATTAACGGTAAGCCATACCAAGGCATCGCTTGTGTTTCGCGTCCATCAGGTGTGATTGTTAATGGCCACTGAGGTATAAAATCAGCCCAAATAACAGCATGGGTCATGGCATTGTTACCTTCACCACCCAACCAAGGTATAGATAAATTACGTAGGTAAAATAACACCCCAAAGAGCGCGATAAAAAACATCACTTCTGAAAAAATAAACCATAACATGCCCATTCTAAAAGAACGATCAAGCTGCTGATTGTACAGCCCGCTCATTGATTCGGTGATCACATTTCTAAACCAACTAATGAGCATGAATAACAGTATGCCAATGCCGATTAATAAAATAGGTATCCCGCTGTTACTGCCGTCTTTATCTACTTGCTGAACTGTCGTTGCCGCACCGATGGCAATAATAAAGAGCGCGATAGCACCGACGAAAGGCCAAATACTGCTTGCTGGAACATAGTAGTTTTTTGGGGCTTTGGCATATTCATTATTATCTTGCATTAAAGGGCTCCTAGCATAGCTACTTCTGTTGGCTCATTTTTAAATAGGGTGTAGGCAAGGGTTAACGTTGATATATCGGATGGTATGTTAGGGTCGATATAAAAGATCAGCGGCATCATAGCTTCTTCGTTTGCAGTTAGCATTTGTTCTTGAAAACAAAAGCATTCTGTTTTAACCAAATATTGGGCACCATAACCAGGGGAGATCGAGGGGACTGCACGACCAAATGTATCTTGCTCGCTTTGGTTGGTAGCAAGGAAGCTAACTTGATAGCGCTCGCCTGGATGTAGGTCAACACTCCTGATTTCAGGTTTGAATGTCCAAGGTAATTGTTTATTTAAATAAGTGACAAACTCAACTTTAACCGTACGTGATTCGTCAATAGCCGTTATTGGTACTGCTGATGCACGGCTATAGTCTTTACCATTGAGCCCCGTTATATCACAAAAAACATTATATAAAGGAACAAGTGCAAAACCAAAGCCGAACATACCTACAACGCTGAATATTAATAGCCGTAATTGCTTTTTCATTTTAGGTGTTGTCATTATTTCACCTCGGGTGGTGTATCAAAAGTGTGATATGGTGCTGGAGATGGTACGGTCCATTCTAATCCTTCGGCACCTTCCCATGGTTTTGCTGGGGCCTTTTTTCCACCGCGAATAGCCATTATCACGACAGCTACAAAGATGATTTGAGAAATACCAAAAAGGAAACCACCAACACTGACTATCTTATTAATATCGGCAAATTGCAGTGCGTAATCTGGGATCCTACGTGGCATCCCTGCAAGTCCCAAGAAATGCATTGGGAAGAATAGAATATTGACGGATATTAATGAACACCAAAAATGCCACTTACCAAGCTTTTCATTAAACATGTATCCGGTCCATTTTGGTAGCCAATAATAAGCGGCAGCCATAATAGAAAAAACAGCACCAGTTACAAGGACATAATGGAAATGTGCTACGACAAAGTAGGTGTCATGATACTGGAAGTCAGCGGGCGTAATCGCGAGCATTAATCCCGAAAAACCACCGATAGTAAATAATACGATAAATGCGAGTGAAAATAGCATGGGAACTTCAAAGGTAATGGAACCACGCCAGAGGGTTGCTATCCAGTTAAATATTTTCACTCCAGTTGGCACAGAAATGAGCATGGTACAATACATAAAGAACAGCTCAGCGGCTAGCGGTAAACCAACGGTAAACATATGGTGAGCCCATACGGTGAAGCTAAGAATTGCAATAGATACGGTCGCATAGACCATTGAGTGGTAACCGAATAATTGCTTACGTGCAAATGCGGGAACAATCGCTGAGATAATCCCAAATGATGGTAAAATCATGATATATACTTCGGGATGACCAAAGAACCAAAAGATATGCTGGAATAATACTGGATCACCACCACCTGCTGCATCAAAGAAACTGGTTCCAAAGTATTTATCTGTGAGGATCATGGTGACCGCGCCAGCAAGTACTGGCATGACTGCGATTAACAAGAATGCAGTAATTAGCCAAGTCCATACGAACATTGGCATTTTCATCAATGTCATTCCCGGCGCGCGCATATTTAAGATGGTAACGATGACGTTAATCGCCCCCATAATTGAGCTAATACCCATTAAATGAATAGAGAATACAAACATAGCTGTGCTGTCTGGACTGTATTGAGTGGACAACGGAGGGTAGAAGGTCCAACCAAAGTTAGGACCACCACCTTCGGTGAATAATGACAATAGTAATAAAGAGAATGCGAAAGGTAGGATCCAAAAACTCCAGTTATTCATCCGTGGTAATGCCATATCTGGCGCACCAATCATAAGTGGTAACACCCAGTTTGCAAGTCCTACAAAAGCAGGCATTACTGCCCCAAAGACCATTATTAAACCGTGTGATGTGGTCATTTGATTGAAAAAATTGGGTTCAATTAATTGTAAGCCGGGTTGGAATAACTCGGCCCTAATGACCATTGCCATCGCCCCTCCGATGAAAAACATGGTTAAACTAAACCACAGATATAATGTACCGATATCTTTATGATTGGTTGAAAATAACCACCGTTTATATCCATGGGGAGCACCATGGTGATCTGTTTGTACTTTTATCGCTGGCACATCCAAGATGGTTTGATCAGCATTATCTTTTAATTGTATCTCACTCATTTTTCTGTCCCTTGAATTACTGATTGATACTATTTAATGCCGCATCTATTTGTGATGGTTGTACAATATCACCGGTATTATTACCCCACGCATTGCGTTCGTAAGTGATCACTGCCGCAAGTTCTTTTTTGGTTAGTTGTTTT
This sequence comes from Moritella viscosa, assembly GCF_900120065.1. NCBI lineage: Bacteria > Pseudomonadati > Pseudomonadota > Gammaproteobacteria > Alteromonadales > Moritellaceae > Moritella > Moritella viscosa. The sequence continues at coordinate 75,771 of NZ_FPLG01000053.1, read as the reverse complement.
GCGTATGATGCCATTGCAGTACCGGTAACGCCTTGAAGAACAACACTGATATGTTTATCTACATCACCCAGTGCGATAGGACTATTCTGTAATGCTGGGAATGCCCCAGGAATACCTTGCCCTGCAACTTGATGACAGGCGGCACAGGTTTGATTATATACCTCTTCTCCGAGCGTCATCATGGCTGGCATGTCCATAGTTGTCGTTAAACTTTGTTGTTCCGCTTGTAATGCTTGTTGGGCATTAACTTGTGCTTTAGCCAGCCAATCGTCAAATACTTCTGGTTCAAGTGCGGTAACAACGATAGGCATGAATCCATGGTCTTTACCGCATAGCTCAGCACATTGACCTCGGTATGTTCCTGGGGTGTCAATTTGAGTCCAAGCCTCGTTAATAAAACCGGGGTTTGCATCTTTTTTAACGGCAAAATCAGGTATCCACCATGAATGAATGACATCATCAGCGGTAATAAGAAAGCGGATCTTTTTATTCGTAGGTAGGACAAGTGGATTATCTACTTCTTGAAGGTAGTGCGGTTGTTTTTCTATTTCGTTGTTTATTTCTGCTTGGCTAGTGGTAAGCCGGCTGTAAAATTCGAGGTCATGGTCAAAATAACGATAATGCCACTTCCATTGTGAACCGGTGATTTGAATGGTGATATCTGCTTCAGTGGTATCTTCCATCAAGATTAGTGCTTGTGTTGATGGGATCGCCATACCAATTAAGATTACGATGGGGATCGCAGTCCAAATTATTTCAACAGTTGTACTTTCATGGAATGAGGCCGACACTGCACCTTTGGACTTTCGATGACTATATAAGGACCAAAACATGACGCCAAACACAATTAAGGCTATGGCTATGCAAATGTACAAAATTGTCATATGTAAACTATATACGGTATTACTTATCCCTGTGACCCCTTCCGTCATATTTATGTTTGATTGCTGAGCAAATAATGGTGTTGAAACTATCCCTAGCATAAATGTGTTTGTTATTTTTTTTAGTTTGAATAAGCGCACATAACCTCCCTCAAAATTATCCATAACGATATAGATTAGATAATGAATGAATTGTGTTAATTCGCTGCTACAGCCCTAAGCATCTAACAATTCACTGTTATTTGCCAAAGTATAGTTACAGAAATATTAAATGTGTGACTTTGTTTCTTAGATAATTTCGTTTCTATCTTTTACTATGCCTCAAAGGTGACGACTTCAAATGATTGTTTTAGCGTTGTAATTTGTTTCTGCAATTTAGTTATGTGATTCGCGACTGAACGCGAGAGGTCTAATTTGTCTTGTTCTTGAACGCTGTCTAGGCGCATAACTTTCAATTTGATGATTTGTGCATCTGTCATTAGATTATCAATATGCTGAATCATTTCTGGATTGGGATATTTTTCTTTGAGTAATTCCAGTTGATTCGAAAAATCTAAAAAGGTACGTTCAATTTCGATAAGAGTCATAGCAATTCCTAAATTTTTTTGTTGGTGATTCAAAGAACATTGATGTGCACAGCTTAAAATTTATTATAGTGTAAATTCTAAATTTTAACGCTACTACCTAAATACGAGCTATTTGTCGTTGGTGATGGGGATTGGTTAACGCAATAAAGGGATGGTGAGTAATTAACCAAACGTAATATTGAAAACAGTAAATTTACTGTTTTTCATCTTATTTATTCATAAAAATCATTTTTATTCTTGAATTTTGACTTTTCATCCATACATTATAAGCAAATAAAAATATTAAAGCGTTATTTAGAGTCGCAATGCTCGATTTTATTCTTGCTGCTAGTTATAATATCGCGTCATAAATTTCCAGTTGGAAATGTTAATAAATTCATTAGAGGTATCTAAATGCAAGTTTCTGTAGAAACGACTCAAGGCCTAGAGCGCCGTTTAACTATCACAGTTCCAGCTGCAACAGTTAGCAAAGAAATAGAAAACCGTTTACGTGGTTTAGCAAAAACTCAACGTATCGATGGTTTCCGTCCAGGTAAAGTACCAGCTAAAGTAATCAAAAAACGTTTTGGTGCTGCAGTAGCTGAAGAAGTTGCTGGTGAAATCATGCAACGTAACTTCTACGAAGCAATCGTAGCTGAAAAATTAAACTTAGCTGGCGCACCAACACTTGAACCTGCACAAGTTAAAGAAGGCGAAGACTTCTCTTTCACTGCAACACTTGAAGTTTACCCTGAGTTTGAAGTTGCTGGTATCGAAGCAATCGAAATCGAAAAATCAGTATCTTCAGTAACAGACACTGATGTTGATGGCATGATCGAAACTTTACGTAAGCAACACGCTGAGTGGGTTACTGCAGATCGCGCTGCTGAAGCTAACGACCAAGTTAAAATTAACTTCAACGGTAGCATCGACGGTGAAGAATTTGAAGGCGGCAAAGCTGAAGACTTTACACTAGCTATGGGCCAAGGTCGCATGATCCCTGGTTTCGAAGAAGGTATCGTAGGTAAATCTGCAGGCGAAGAGTTCACTGTTGAAGTAACTTTCCCTGAAGAATACCATGCAGAAAACCTAAAAGGTAAAACTGCAAGCTTCGCTATCACGCTAAATGCTGTTGAAGCACAAGAGTTACCAGAAATTAACGCTGAATTCGTTGGTAAATTTGGTGTTGAAGACGGTACGCTTGAGTCTCTAAAAACTGAAATCAGCAAAAACATGAGCCGTGAACTTGAGCAAGCTATCAAAGCTGACACAAAAACTAAAGTGCTTGACGCACTAGTTGAAGCAAATGATATCGAAATTCCTGCTGCATTAATTAAGCAAGAAATCGTTACATTACGTCAACAAGCGATGCAACGTTTTGGCCAAATGGCACCACAAAACGCACCAGAACTTCCTGATGAACTATTCACAGAGCAAGCTAGCCGTCGTGTTAAAATCGGTCTAGTTCTTGGTGAATTCATCAAAGTAAACGAAATCACAGCTGATGACGCACGTGTTCAAGACATGATTGCATCTATGGCTTCTGCATACGAAGATCCAGCTGAAGTTATCGCACACTACAAAGACAACGACCAAGCACTAGAAAACGTTCGTAATGTAGCGGTTGAAGACCAAGCTATTGATTTAGTTTTAGAAAAAGCAAATGTAACAGAAAAAGAAGTTGCGTTTGAAGAGCTAATGAATAAAGCGACTCAAAACGCATAATTGTTTATTAGATTGAACAAAATACGTAATTAAGCGCTATAATGGCTCGAGTGGGGGGTATTTCACTTGGGCCATTTTTATTTAGGGATGATAATATGTCACAATTCTTTAATAATATCACAGAGTCGCCGTCAAACGCGTTAGTACCTATGGTTGTTGAACAAACAGCTAAAGGTGAGCGTTCTTATGACATTTATTCTCGACTTTTAAAAGACCGTGTAATATTTTTGACTGGCCAGGTCGAAGATCATATGGCGAATCTTGTTGTTGCACAGTTACTTTTCTTAGAATCAGAAAACCCAGATAAAGATATTTTCCTTTATATTAATTCTCCAGGTGGTTCTGTTAGTGCTGGCATGTCAATTTATGACACCATGCAATTTATTAAGCCAAACGTGTCTACGATTTGTATGGGCATGGCTGCGAGTATGGGAGCGTTCCTACTTGCTGGTGGTGAAAAAGGTAAGCGTCACGCATTGCCGAATGCTAAAATCATGATCCACCAACCTTTAGGTGGTTATCAAGGCCAAGCATCTGATATTGAAATTCACGCGAATGAAATTATTAAAACTAAGCGTAAATTAAATGAAATATTAGCTGAACATACTGGTCAAGAGTATGATCGCCTTGCTACAGATACGGACCGTGATAATTTCATGACGTCAGCTGAAGCGATGGATTATGGTCTGATTGATTCAGTAATAACAAAACGTGATTAAGTAATTTTTGACAGGTCGATTGTCTTTTAGCCATAATGAAGATTAGGCATTGGGCTTTTACCTGTAATATGAGGTTATCGAATGACAGAAACAAAAAGTGGGGATAACGGAAAATTACTCTATTGTTCTTTTTGTGGCAAAAGCCAACATGAAGTACGTAAGTTAATTGCCGGCCCATCTGTCTACATTTGTGATGAATGTGTTGATCTTTGTAACGATATTATTCGTGAAGAGATTAAAGAAATTGCACCTAAACGTGAAGGTGATGAATTACCGACACCGCATCAAATTCGTGGCAAGCTCGATGATTATGTCATTGGTCAAGAGCATGCTAAGAAAGTGTTAGCTGTTGCGGTATACAATCACTATAAGCGTTTACGCAATGGCGATACATCAAATGGTGTAGAACTAGGTAAGAGTAATATCCTGTTAATTGGTCCAACTGGTAGTGGTAAAACATTATTGGCTGAAACACTAGCACGTATTCTTGATGTACCTTTTACTATGGCTGATGCAACAACATTAACTGAAGCAGGTTATGTTGGTGAAGATGTTGAAAATATTATTCAGAAATTATTGCAAAAATGCGATTATGACGTAGAAAAAGCCCAACGTGGTATTGTCTATATCGATGAAATTGATAAAATTTCGCGTAAATCTGATAATCCATCTATTACTCGTGACGTGTCGGGTGAAGGTGTTCAGCAAGCATTGTTAAAACTGATTGAAGGGACTGTTGCTTCAGTACCGCCACAAGGTGGTCGTAAGCATCCTCAGCAAGAGTTTTTACAAGTAGATACATCTAAGATCTTATTCATCTGTGGTGGTGCATTTGCTGGTTTAGATAAAGTTATTGAAATGCGTACTAACACTAATAGTGGTATTGGTTTTACAGCTGAAGTGAAAGGTGAAGCAGAGAAAGCAACTTTATCTGAAGTTTTCGCTAAAGTTGAACCACAAGATTTGGTTAAATTCGGTCTTATCCCTGAGTTTATCGGTCGTTTACCAGTGACTGCGACATTAACAGAACTTGATGAAGCTGCATTAATTCAGATCTTAACAGAACCGAAAAATGCACTGACTAAACAGTATGCTGCACTATTCGATTTAGAAGGTGTTGACCTAGAGTTCCGTGAAGATGCGTTGATTGCAATTGCAAAAAAAGCGATGTCTCGAAATACGGGTGCTCGTGGCTTACGTTCCATTGTAGAAGCCATTTTACTGGATACGATGTATGATCTACCTTCTGTTGAAGATGTGAGCAAAGTTGTGATTGATGAATCTGTAATTAATGCTGAATCAGCACCAATTTTGATTTATGAAAATACAGATAACAAGGCTGTGTCAGCAGATTAGTGTTAGATTTTTAAACACTTAATATTAAAAAGGGGCTCAATGCCCCTTTTTTTATATTATTTTTCATATTTTTAGCCCCTAGCATTGATTGTTGAGTAATAACCCCTATATATTCAATATTAGCCCTTAGTCCAGTTTTATAAGTGAGGACAAGATGAGTTTTGAGCGTACGGAACGCGTAGATATACCTGTATTGCCATTGCGTGATGTTGTGGTTTATCCCCACATGGTAATCCCTTTGTTTATTGGCCGAGAAAAGTCAATTCGTTGTCTTGAAGCCGCAATGGATACAGATAAGCAAATATTTTTAGTTGCACAAAAAGATGCAGCTCAAGATGATCCCCAAGTTGATGATCTGAATAGCGTGGGTACAGTCGCTAATATTTTACAAATGTTAAAATTGCCTGATGGTACGGTTAAAGTATTGGTCGAAGGCACACAAAGAGCAAAATTAAATAGCTTGAGTGATAGCGATGATTACTTCCAAGCCGAGATTGAATATATTATCTCTGAATCAGTATCTGATGAAGAAGAAGATGTACTTATTCGATCTGCAATTGGCCAGTTTGAAGGTTATATCAAATTAAACAAAAAGATCCCTGCTGAAGTTTTAACTTCAGTGACGGCGATCGATGAAGCTGCGCGTCTTGCTGATACAATGGCTGCTCACATGCCATTAAAATTAGAAGACAAGCAAGTGGTATTAGAGCTAAGTAACGTTGCAGAACGTCTTGAGTTCCTAATGGCACAGATGGAATCTGAAATCGACCTATTACACGTTGAAAAGAAAATTCGTACGCGTGTTAAAAAGCAGATGGAAAAAAGCCAGCGCGAATACTATTTGAATGAGCAAATGAAAGCGATTCAAAAAGAGCTTGGTGAATCTGAAGATGGTACTGATGAATTTGAACAATTGGCTGAGAAAATTGAGCAAGCGCAGATGCCTGCTGAACCGAAAACCAAGACCATCGCTGAGTTAAATAAATTGAAAATGATGTCTCCTATGTCTGCAGAAGCCACTGTAGTACGTAGTTATATCGATTGGATGATTTCAGTTCCTTGGAAGAAACGTTCAAAAGTTAAAAAAGACATTGCTAAAGCGTTAGAAGTACTCGATGCAGATCATTATGGTTTGGATAAAGTAAAAGAACGTATTTTAGAATATCTGGCAGTACAAAGCCGAGTTAATAAACTCAAAGGCCCAATTCTTTGTCTTGTCGGTCCTCCAGGCGTAGGTAAAACTTCGTTAGGTCAATCGATTGCGAAAGCAACAGGACGTAAGTATGTTCGTATGGCATTGGGTGGCGTACGTGATGAAGCGGAAATTCGTGGACATCGCCGTACATATATTGGTTCTATGCCGGGTAAACTTATCCAGAAAATGGCGAAAGTAGAAGTGCGCAATCCATTATTCTTATTAGATGAAATTGATAAGATGGCATCGGATATGCGTGGCGACCCTGCATCGGCATTACTGGAAGTTCTAGACCCAGAACAAAACACAACGTTCAATGATCATTATCTTGAAGTTGATTATGATTTGTCTGATGTAATGTTTGTCGCAACATCAAATTCAATGAATATTCCAGGTCCATTGCTTGACCGTATGGAAGTGATTCGTTTATCGGGCTATACCGAAGATGAAAAACTGAATATTGCTAAACAGCATTTACTGGACAAGCAAATTGAGCGTAATGGTTTAAAAGCAAAAGAAATTACCATTGAAGATAGTGCGATAATGGGTATTATCCGTTATTACACTCGCGAAGCGGGCGTACGTTCACTTGAACGTGAAATTTCAAAGCTATGTCGTAAAGCTGTGAAGCAAATACTGCTAAACAAATCACTTAAATCTGTGACGATAAACCAAGATAATTTATCTGAATATTTAGGCGTGCAACGCTTTGATTTTGGTAAATCTGAAGGCGAAAGTCGTGTTGGTCAAGTAACAGGTCTAGCGTGGACAGAAGTCGGTGGTGATTTATTGACTATCGAAACAACATCTGTTCCTGGGAAAGGTAAGCTGAACTATACCGGCTCATTGGGTGAAGTGATGCAAGAGTCTATCCAAGCTGCGATGACGGTTGTTCGCTCTCGAGCGGATAAGTTACGTATCAATGGCGACTTTTATGAAAAACGTGACATTCATGTTCATGTTCCTGAAGGTGCTACACCAAAAGACGGTCCAAGTGCGGGTATTGCTATGTGCACCGCTCTTGTGTCTAGCTTAACGGGTAATCCTGTCCGTGCAAATGTTGCAATGACTGGTGAGATCACGTTAAGAGGTGAGGTACTACCTATTGGTGGCTTGAAAGAGAAGCTACTAGCAGCACATCGTGGTGGTATTAAGCGTGTCTTGATTCCAAAAGAAAATGAACGTGATTTAGAAGAGATCCCTGCCAATGTAATTGGCGATCTTGAGATTCATCCTGTTCGTTGGATTGAGGAAGTCCTAGAGCTTGCGCTAGAGAATAGTCCCGCCGGTTTTGAAGTTGTATCAAAATAGTGTGATTGATTAGGTTAGAGTGTCTACCCAGACTTGAATAGTCACTCTAACCTTGTTATAAACGAAATTAACGTTAGTCATATTTTATAGGGGAAGAAAGTGAATAAAGCTCAACTGATAGATTTTGTTGCCGCTAAAGCTGATATTTCTAAAGCTGCTGCTGGCCGTGCTATTGATGCAATGATCGAATCTGTAACAGAAACACTAGTAGCAGATGAATCTGTAACTTTAGTTGGTTTTGGTACTTTTAGTGTACGCGATCGTGCTGCACGTATTGGTCGTAATCCACAAACCGGCGCCGAGATTCAAATCTCAGCATCTAAACTTCCCGTATTTAAAGCTGGGAAGTTATTAAAAGACGCGTTGAAATCTTAAGCTATTGATTTTAATTTTGAGTAAAAGCGCACCATGAGGTGCGCTTTTACTGTATTGCAGTTTAGAGAATACAATTATGTTAGAGAAGTTTCGCGAAGGTTCACAAGGACCGGGTGCTAAGATTATTTTAGGCGCAGTGATCGTTACGTTTGCCCTTGCTGGTGTGAGTAGCTATCTAGGTGGCGGTGGTTACCAATCCGCTGCGACAGTGAATGGTGTTGATATTTCAAAGCAAGCACTTGAAAAACAAGTTAGAACTGATCGTTCTCGCTTAGAGTCTCAACAGGGTGAATCATTTGCCGCGCGTTGGGAACAACCAGAGTTTCAAAATCAAGTTCGTCAACAGTCATTAAATACGTTAGTTGCTCAAAATTTATTACAGCAAATGACAGATGATTTAGCGTTACGCATTGGTGATGAAAAGATCCGTAGTTATATTTTTTCTATGGAGCAATTTCAAACGGATGGCGTATTTAATGATGAACGTTATATTAGTTTATTACGTCAAAGCGGCATGACGCCAGCACAATTTGTTGAACGTTTACGTACTGATTTTGCACAACAACAATTAACAGATGCGTTAGTCAACTCAGAGTTTAGTTTACCAAGTGAAGTTAAACAGTTAGCTGCGTTACAAAATCAACAGCGTGAATTAAGCCAACTTATCGTTCCAGTAAATAAATTTGCTAGCGATGTGGTGGTGACTGATGCTGAAGTGAGTCGTTATTACGAAGACAATAAGGCATTCTTTCAAACGCAACAGCAAGTATCAGCTGATTATATCTTAGTTGATATGAAGAACATCAGTGCAGGTATTGAATTAGACGCGGATGCGGCTGAGAATTACTATAACGAACATGTATCATCTTATACTCAAGAAGATAAGCGTAAAGTTGCACATATCCTTGTTACATTCAATGATGATGAAGCTGCTGCTGAAGCAAAGGCACAAGATTTATTGGCTAAAATTCAATCAGGTGCAGACTTTGCTGAATTAGCTAAATCATCATCTGATGATACATTTAGCGGTGAAAATGGCGGTGACCTGGGTTGGTTAGAAAAAGATATCATGGATCCGGCATTCGAAACGGCAGCATTTGCATTGAAGAATGACGGTGATGTAACGACTGAACTAGTGCGCAGTGATTTTGGTTTCCATATCATTAAATTATTAGCGGTTGAACCGGGTAAAGTAAAAGCATTTGCAGACGTTAAAGCAACAATTGAAACACGTTTGAAGAATGAGCAAGCTGTCACCCATTTTGATGAGTTAGCTGAAACATTAGCAGAGCAAGCATTTGAAGTACCTGATTCACTGGATGTGGCATCTGAAGAAACGGGTTTAAAAATTGTGTCAACAGAGTTATTTTCTGCGAATGCGATTCCTGCTCCCTTGAATGATCCAAAAGTTGCAGCAACGTTATTCGACCAAGACTTTATTGCCGAAGCGCTAAACTCTGAAATCATTAACATTTCTGATGAGCAAAGTATTGTGGTTCGTATTAACGAATATAAACCACAAACAACGAAATCATTAGTGGATGTAAATGATGAAATTGTAGAACGTTTAAAAGCAACGAAGGCAGAGCAAAAAGCGCGAAGCTTTATGAATACTGTATCTGCTAAGGTTGATGCGGGTGAAAGTATTGATGCTGAACTAGCAATGGTTGATGCCAGCTTTACTGCTCCTGAATGGTTAAGTCGTTTTGATTATACAAAAGCGGACTTTAAAGTATTGAGCAAATTATTCTCAATGCCGAAACCTGCTGCAGAGCAAGTTAGTGTTGCCACTGAAACATCACTGAATGGCGATGTGACACTGCTTAAGTTCACATCTGTTCGTGGTGCAGAAATGAAAGCAGAAGAAGCGACACGTTTAGCTGATACATTAAAAAATATTAATGCACAAGCTGACTATGAAATGTTAATACAAACGCTGATCAAAGCAGCTGACGTATCTTACCCAGTAGTTGAAGCTGCAGAGTAAACATAAATTAAAGTGTCTTAGTGCGGCCCTTATCGCGTCGTTTTCTGAGTGATGTTAAAGTCTCGGTGTGATTTATATTGCATCGAGACTTTTTTTTATGCCGAGTATATCTAGAAATTATCTCAATTTATCAATTATAATAGTGGCTTATGATTAAATACATTCTTACATTTATCGGTATTGTTTTTCTGTTACTTGTTGGCGCATGGTTTTATTTTCCAAAGGATAACCCGATCCTAGGACAATGGATTTCGACTGACGATTTTTATGGTAAGCCTCAGTTATTAGTGTTTACAGAATTTGGCATGTTGAGAGATGGTCGGCATGTGCCCGCGGATTTTGTGATAGGTCGTCAGAAGGTGACGGTGATAACTAATATCGCAAGCACCGAATATTTAATCGTGAGTGAGAATATTATTAAGCAGCGTGTGCCACGTCAGACGTGGCGGTTTTTCTTACGTGCCGAGGCGTTTGAAGATATAAAAGCAGAGTTAAATATTAATGAAGTTAGTCGCTATTCGGAAAAATAAGGACATTAGCAGCTATGTTTCTTCATGTTATATTGATTAGATAATATCTGTCCACATAATGCTGCGGTAGGCTGAGAGAATAGCTGCTCTGTATTACCTTGCTCGATGCATTCCCCTTGATGCATCACAATCATTTTGTCGCTTATATGCTTAACTAGGCCCATATTATGGGTAACAACAATATAAGAGATACCAATAGTTTTTTGTAGCTCTAGCATTAAATTGATCATTTGTGAACGCAAGGATATATCCAGCGTTGATAATGTATCATCAGCAATAATAATTTTCGGATTTAAAATAAGCGCTCTGGCCAGTGCAATACGTTGTTTTTGACCACTCGATAACATCGGTGGGTAGAAGGTTGCATATTCTGGTAGTAGACCGACCAAGCGTAGTGTTTCGGTTATTTTTTCTGCGCGCTTGTTTACCGACATATCCGTATTTAATTGTAATGGCGCATCTAGAATCTGACCGACACTGGTGCGGGGATTAAGTGATGTTTCTGGATCTTGAAATACCATTCTGATCGAACGACAACGTAAGTCTGTGTTGCTGTCATCTAGCTTGCAACCATCAATATAAATATTACCTTTAGTCGGCGGGATTATACCTGCCAGTAAACGTGCTAGCGTCGATTTACCCGAACCCGTTTCACCAATAATCGCGAGTGTTTCTGAGCGGTTTAAATTAAATGAAATATTATTAACCGCAACGACTTCTTCGCGTTTAAAAAAACCCGTTGGATTGATATAGATTTTCCCTAAATTTTCTACACGCAGTAAAGGTTGCATACGCTTTTCCGCTGCGATGTCGATTATTTTTTCTGACATTTCTTACCTTTTAGTTCATCTACATTTAACGGGAAATGGCAACTAAACATATGGCCTTTTACCTTTTTCATTGGTGGTGTCATTACACAGCTTTTTTGAGCATTAGGGCAACGGGGTCCAAGTCGGCAACCAATTGGCAAATGGTGTAAGAGCGGAACCTGCCCAGCCAAGGTATTTAAAGGGCCTTTATGTGGCACCTGACTAAAATCGGGGTTGGCACGTAATAATGCTGCAGTATAAGGGTGGTGGGTATGATTAAAGACTTGATCTATCGTGCCACTTTCAACCATCTGCCCACAGTACATCACCGTCATATTATCAGCTAATAAACTCACGGTTTCTAAATCGTGGCTAATAAGAAGAATAGTGGTGTGTGATAACTTATTGAGTTTATCGAGTAAACGTAAAATTTGGTTTTGCGTTTTAGGCTCCATTGCAGTTGTCGGCTCATCAGCAATCAACAGGCGGGGCTTTTTCGCAATAGCCATTGCTATCATCACTTTTTGACAGAGACCTTCAGAGAGCTCAAAAGGATAGCTATTCATCACCTTTTTATGATCTTTTACACCGACTTTATGCAGTAGGGCAATGGCTTGTTTTTTACGCCAGTTAAAGCGATGCCAAAAATGGCCGGTAAACTGATCACACGGGATGGCCTCTGCAAGCTGATCGCCGGCTTTTTCTGATGGGTCCAAATGCGCGGCTGCATCTTGAAAGATCATGCCAATTTCTTTGCCCATCACTCGGCGACGCTGTACAGGGGTTAAGTTAAGTAAATCGATATCACCTAATCGTAAGCGGTCTGCACGAATACGCCAGTTATCTTTGGTTATCCCCATAATTGCTTTTGCAACAAGACTCTTTCCTGAACCTGATTCACCAACTAGCCCACGTACTTCGCCATCACTCAGGGTAAGGTTAAATCGGTCTACCGCCTTTAAGGTACCTTGTGGTGTTTCAATTTCAATGGTGAGATTTCGAATGTCGAGTAGTGCCATTAGTCAATTCCCGCAATAACAGATTGTCTTAAACTTTCGCCAACGACATTAACAATGAAAATAGTGACTAAAATCGCTAGGCCGGGTAGCACAACGGTCCAAGGTGCGATAAACACAAGGTCGGTAGCCCCCGATAGCATCGTGCCCCATTCAGAAAGGGGACGTTGTGCACCTAAGCCTAAAAACCCTAATGCACTTATATCAATTATAGCTGACGAGATCGCTCGAGTAAGTAAGTTTACAAGTGTTTCAATGATATTTGGAAACACACCATAACGAATAATGCGGTAATTATTTGCACCGTCAAGTTTGAGTGCAATGATGTATTCTTTTTGTAGTTCTTGATAAACCGATAAATATACACCGCGAATAAATTGTGGAATAGAAGCCAGTAAAATAGCTAATAAGCTGTGATCCAAGCCTGGTCCAAGTATTGAAATAAAAATAATCGCAAGTAATAACGACGGAATCGATAATGCCGTATCCATTATATGATGCAAGGTGCTGGATAGCAGGCCACGGCTGATTGCAGCAGTAATACCAATCGTTGTGCCGATGATTAAGGCTATAAAGCTAATCAGTAGGGCATTACCAAAGGTTAAACGTAAGCCATATAATAACCGTGAAAGTACGTCTCGGCCTAAATCGTCAGTACCAAAGAAATAGTCCACAGTGCCTTGTTCATCCCATGAGGGTGGCTGTAAGAGCAAATGGGCTTGTCGTAGATCTGGTTCATGGGGGGCAATTAAAGGTGCAAAAACCATTAAGAAAAATAAAAAACCAAGCGCCCATAACGCGGCCATCGCAATTTGTTGGGATGAATAATGCTTCCAAGTCTGCTCGGTAGGAGAAAGAATATGTTCATCCGCAAAAACATTAATGTTGGGCATAAAGTTCTTTCCTGCGAATTGGATGAATGACAACTGTTAATATTTCGGTTAATACATTTGCGGTGACAACAAAAATGGCCACTGTTAACATCCCGCCCTGAATAGCAGCATGGTCTTGCTGATAAATACTGTTAATTAGCCAGCGACCGATACCTGGCCATGAAAATACAGCCTCAGTGACCATTGCTGTCGTTAATACAGTACTAAATTGCAGGCCAAGGTGCGGAATCATGTTCGGGATTGCATTACGCAGTACATGGCGCAGGATAATTTGGGTTTTACTTAACCCCTTACTGGCAGCGGCTTTAATGTATTTTTGCTTCATGACATCACTGACGTGGTTACGCATTTGACGGATAACTTCCGTGGTAGGTACCGTTGCTAATACAATTGTCGGTAACAGTAAGTGTTTAAGCGCATCGTAAAATGCATCTTGACTATGCGGGTTATCAGAAATAAGTGTATCAATAAGCATAAAGCCGGTTACTGAGTCAATCTCATAAAGTAAGTTCAGTCGACCTGTAACGGGTAGCCAATTCCAGTTAAGGGCAAAGTACATCATGACTAACGATGCTAACCAAAATACCGGAATGGAAAAGATAAACAGAGAAATACCCATGATGGTGCTGTCGAGTGAACTACCTCTTTGCATCCCAGCTACTGTGCCAATGGGTACACCAATTAAAATAGACAATATGAAGGCACTAAAACAAAGCTCTAATGTTGCGGGAAATACAGTTAATATTTCATCGAAAACGGGTTGACCGGTACCCGTGGTAATTCCCAAGTCACCTTGTGAAATTGCCATCAAATAATCTAAATAATTACTGAATAAATTCCCATCTAGAGCTAGATCACCGACTACACGGGTTCGAAGATAGAAACCAATGACGGTTAATGCTGCGACCGTAATGACCAACAGGTTAATGCGTCTTATTATATAAAAAAACATGAGTTACTGCCGTACTGTATTAATGAAATTGATGCCACCGAAAGCAGTCGTTTCAACGCCTTTCAATCCACTTGTATAGGCATGTAAACGTAACGAATGTGCCAGTGGAATGAGTGGTAATTCTTGCTGAATAATTTCTTGAGCACGATAATAGAGTGTTACGCGTTCAATGTATTCTGTTTCAGTGACTGCTTGATTAATTAATTCATCGAACTCTGAATTACACCAGCGGGTATAGTTCGACCCAGTGTTAATTGCGTTGCAACTTAATTGAAAGCGAAAGAAATTATCAGGATCATTATTATCAGCAACCCAACCTAATAGGTAACTGTCATATTCACTCTGTTGTAATTTTTTTTCCATGAGCTGCCACTCATATTTAATAATTCTTACGTCGATACCTATTTGTGCTAATTCAGCTTGGATAAGCTCAGCCATTTTAACTGCATCGGGATTATAAACTTGTGATGATTTTAGCGCCATAATGTCCATGCTAAAGCCATTCGGATAACCAGCTTCGGTCAATAGCTGACGCGCATATGCAAGGTTATATTTATAATTTTTAAGGTAAGGATTATAGGCCCAAGAAACTGGCGGTAAAATCGATTTAGCATTGACTCCGGTATTGTAGTACACCGCTTGTAATAGGGTATCTTGGTTGATTGTGTGCGCTAATGCGCGGCGAATTTTGGGATTGTTAAACGGTGCTTTTTCGGTATTGAATGCCCAATAAGCGACGTTTAAGCCTGTCTCTACTGATATGTTGACTCGGTCATGTTCACTGATCATTTCAACCTGGCTGGCCGCAGGGTAAGCCATGATATCGCATTCTTGAGTCAGTAATTTCGCTAAGCGAGATGATGCATTCGGGGTGATATCAAAAATCAATTGTTTGATCTTGGCATTGTCTCCCCAATAATCATCATGCCTTTGATAGCGAATAAAATTATCAGTACGGTATTCTTTAAATTTGAATGGACCAGTACCAATAGGCAGGTTATCTATATCGGCCTGTTTATTTAACGCAATCAGAGTATCGGCATATTCAGCGGATAAAATGACACTAAAATCACTGGCCAAATTGGCGATAAATGAAGAGTCAGGTCGGACGAGTCTAAATTCAATCGTATAATCATCAATCTTCACGAGTGCTTGGACTTGCTGGTCTAATTCAATGCCTTCAAAGAAAGGGTAACCAGTAGCAGAAACATCATGATAAGGATTCGTTTCATCTAAAATTCGCGAGAAGCTAAAGATAACATCATCGGCGTCAAATGGTCGTGTTGGTGTAAAATAATCAGTTTGATGAAACTGTACATTTTTCCGCAAGAAAAAACGATAGGAGAGACGGTCTTCAGATATTTCCCAATCGATGGCCAATCCAGCCTTAAATTGCTGCGTATTGGGATCAATAAATAGCAGACGGTTGTAGAGTTGGCTCGTCGTCGCATCAAGTGTTACATTTGAGGTGGCCGTTTGAGGGTTAAATGAAGACGGGCTTCCCTCCGTGCAATAAGACAGACCGTCCTGTTTTATTTGGGTTTGGTTATCACATGCCGTTAAGGACAAAATAACGGTCAATGGTAGTATATATTTAATAAATTTTGGAATATGCATATTGTTTTATCACGATTACTTACCTTGCTAATTTATCACTAAGGCAATGTTCAACCAAGTTAATCTGTGTCTTTTACATCATAATAGTTAAGTTTATTGCAATATGATGTAAAAATTTTAATTATATCAGCAAGTTTTTACCGTGAACGAGTAATATTTAGCAGTATTATTAAGCGATTTATTCAAATCAGGTATTCGGACTATATTAATCTTAGTGGCAGTATTTTTATTGACGATAGGGCTTGTGTTTACATGCTATTATATTCGCATAGAACTTTATGGTGGTTACAGTAATGCGTTTGGAATTAGTTTGTGAAGATAGAGTCGGTATTAGTCGAGAGATCCTTGATTGCTTTTTAGCTCGAGATATTAATTTATCCGCGATTGAGATCCAGCAACCCGACCGGGTATTTATTAAATCACCTAATTTAGAATTTTCTGATTTACAGGCATTGATGACGAGTCTGCGTCGTATCAGTGGTGTATGTGATGTGAAAACAGTTGGCTATTTGCCTTCTGAACTCGAGCACCAAGAAATTCAGACTTTGATGACTAACTTACCTGATATCGTATTTTCAGTTGATGTTAAAGGCTCCGTGTCTTTGGTTAACACACCCGCATTGACTGCGCTTGGATTATCTGAGTCGCAGGTAAAAGGCCATTGTATTAGCAACTTCGTGAAAGGCTTCTCTATCTTAAAGTGGCTGGAATCAGATGAAGTTTGTGCGCAAACACAAAAGCTAACGTTACTGGATGAAGATTTTTTGGGTGATATATTACCCTTGAGTATTAGCAGTGACATTAATCAAATAGCACGATCAAAAGCAACGCCTGATGAGCTCGTTGGTGCGGTGATTATTCTCAAATCTGTTGACCGCATTGGTAAGCAGTTTAATTTCTTACGTACTTTCCAGTTTGCTGCATTTGATGAGATTCTCGCCAAAAGCGATAAAATGCACGCCTTAATCAACACCGCGAAAAAGTTAGCCATGCTCGATGCGCCATTAATGATTTTAGGTGAGACAGGTGCGGGTAAAGAACTTATTGCTAAAGCCTGTCACCAAGCAAGTGGGCGCTCACAAAATCAATTTTTAGCATTAAACTGTGCGGCGGTGCCTGATGCGGTTGCAGAGTCTGAATTGTTTGGTGTGGTCACTGATGATGGTGAAACCAAACGTGGTATTTTTGAACTTGCGAATGAAGGTTCGGTATTGCTTGATGAAATTGGTGATATGTCACCTTACTTGCAAACTAAATTTTTACGCTTATTAGAAACAGGTTGTTTCCGACGGGTTGGTGATGAGCAAGAGGTATATGTTGATGTACGTATTTTTTGCACTACACAAAATGATCTGGCTAAATTAATCAGCGAAGGTAAATTCCGCCAAGATTTATATTATCGTTTAAATGTATTATCAATGACGGTACCAGCTCTGCGTGAACGTAAAGAAGATATTATCCCGCTATGTCATTCTTTTTGTAAAGTCTTCAGTCATGAACTACAGCGTACTAAGCCGCTGCTAAGCCGCAATGTATTAGATCTATTACAATCTTATTCTTGGCCTGGTAACGTGCGTGAATTACGTAATGTGTTATATCACGCATTGACCTTGCTAGAAGGAGATACGCTAAATCCGTGTGATTTAAATTTACCGAAAACGAAGAATGAAAGTTATGATGAAGATTTGTTTGATGGCTCATTAGATGAAGCATGTAAACGCTTTGAAAAGCTATTACTGCAACGCTTATACCCGTCTTACCCAAGCACGCGTCAATTGGCGAAACGCTTGGGCGTATCTCATACTGCCATTGCAAATAAATTACGCGATTATAACATTACTAAAAAATAGTATCGCGCCGCGAATGTCGTTATAAGCTAATCTTATTAAGACTTATAGGCCAAAAAAGTCACGGCTCGTATCCCATGTATACGAGCTACTTTGAAGGGAGTCCATAGGATGAATGCATTTGCTAAATTTTTTTACTCGATTGCTTTGTGTATAGGGACTTATGCTATGATCGTATCTTCAGCCCAAGCTGAGATCTATCCTTTTCAAGCTAAATATGCGGTGTATTACAAAGACGTAAAATTTGGTAGTGGTGAACGTATATTGCGTCGTTTAAATGGTGATAGCTATAAGCTCACGACACAAGCAAGCGTATTATTTGGCACTGGCGACTATAAAAATAATTCATGGTTTAGTTTTAAAGATAATATCTTAACCACAGATCGTTACGAGCATGAAACATCGGTAATGGGCTTTGGAAACATATCATCAGCTTCCTTTGAAGATAATGGTGACATTTTAATGGATTTTAAAGATGGCCATGTAGAAATTAAATCAAAGCCGGATGTAATGGATGTTGGTGCCATGACTATTGTTGTTCAAAATGATCTTAAGTTAGGTAAAACAGCATTCAGCTACGAATGGATATTTGAAAAAAAACTAGAAACCATTCAATTCGAAGTTGTACAGAAAGAAACTATCAACACAATATTTGGCGACATGACAGCGGTTAAAGTCAAAGAAGTTAAAAAGAAGAAAAACCGCGCGACTTATTACTGGTTTATTCCCAAACTAGATTACCAGCTTGGGCAAGTTGAAGTATATAAACATGGTGTACGCAAATCGTACTTAAAACTCACCGCTCTTACTTTTCAGTAACCTATCATAATTAGAAGATAAAATGACAAAGCCAATCATGATCATGGGGTGTACTAGCGACGCCGGTAAAAGTTTCGTTGTTGCGGGTTTATGCCGAATGTTTGCTAATCGTGGTATTAATGTCGTGCCATTTAAAGCCCAGAACATGAGTAATAATGCTGCTGTTACCGCTAAAGGTGAAGAGATTGGTCGTGCCCAATATTTACAAGCCATTGCCGCTAAAGTCACCCCTAATGTACGGATGAACCCGGTATTATTAAAACCGAGTGCTGACACCCAAAGCCAACTTATCTTAAACGGAAAACCAGCGCCGGAGTTGAGTGAGATACCTTGGATGGAACGTAAAGCTTATCTGTTCACCCATGTTGAAAAAGCCCTTAACGATCTGCAGCAAGAATATCAACAAGTCATTATTGAGGGGGCGGGGAGTCCGGCTGAAGTGAATCTACGAGCGGGTGACATTGTTAATATGAGTGTTGCATTGGCTTGTCATGCTGATGTCTATTTAGTTGCTGATATTGATAAAGGCGGCGCATTCGCGCATTTACTTGGTACCTTTATGTGCCTTGCAAAAGAAGAGCAGAAACTGATTAAAGGTTTTGTATTAAATAAATTCCGTGGTGACCCATTACTACTCGGTAATGCAATGGACTGGTTGGAAGAAAAGACCGGTGTACCTACCGTTGCTAATATTCACTATTTTCCGCATCGTTTACCTGAGGAAGACACCTTACATCATCGTGCCGCGCACAAAAGCGGGCATATCAATATTGCGTTGGTTGCTTATCCTTATGCGGCGAACATGGATGAGTTTGATAACTTGATTCACCAAGACAATGTCAGTGTTGTACCACTACGAGACGGTCAATCATTGGCTGATTTTGATGCTATTATCTTACCTGGTAGTAAAAATACAGCGGCGAGCTTATTACATTTACGTGAATCTGGTTTAGCCAATGAGATCTACAAAGCGGCGCAGCGTGGACAACCTATTCTTGGTATTTGTGGCGGCATGCAATTACTTGGTGAGCAGATTTTGGACCCGCACCACATTGAAGGTGGTGATGAGCAAGGTTTAGGACTACTCCCTATCATCACAGCACATGCTCAGACTAAAACCACACGACAGCGTGATATTGACTGGCAAGGTTTTAAATTATCGGGTTATGAAATTCACCACGGTAAAACAACGATCAGCGAGGTGAGTCAAACGGCCCGTTGTAGAAGCTTTATCGAAACTAATCTAGGTTGGCAGAAGGGGAATATCTATGGCTGTTATTTACATGGACTGTTTGATAATAAAGGCTTTATTAACCAGTTTCTGGCGAACTTAGGTTGGGTTGGTGAAGCGAACGATCATGCTGTAAGCTTAGATGCGGAACTAAACCGTGTTGGTGATATGTTTGAAAAGTTGAACTGGTTATAAAGTTTAGATAAAAATAAAGCAGGTAAACGGAGTTACCTGCTTAAATATAGCTGTGCTAGTCATAAGAGTTTATCAAATAATTAATCTTATTAAGGCGCTAGGCGATCAACACGCCAGTCATTTCCATCTTTCACATAACTAAAGCGGTCATGTAAGCGATCGGCTTTACCTTGCCAAAACTCTATACTTGTCGGTTTCACTACGTAGCCACCCCAAAACTCAGGTAGTGGTACTTCTTTATCTGCAAATTTATCGGTGAACTGTTTAACTTGTTGTTCAAGGATTTTGCGTGAAGTGATCACTGCACTTTGTTCTGATGCCCATGCACCGATTCGGCTACCACGTCCACGAGACTGGAAGTAGGTATTAGAATCTTCAGCTGAGATCTTTTCGACCACACCTTGAATTCGTACTTGACGCTGTAAAATATTCCAATGGAATGTTAGCGCGATATGGGGGTTTTGAGCGAGTTCCTGGCCTTTTCTACTGTCGTAATTGGTAAAGAAAACAAAGCCTTCTTTGGTCAATTCTTTGAGTAGTACAACGCGACAGGAAGGGTAACCATTCGCATCAACCGTAGACACTGTCATGGATTCAGGTAAGACGATACCGCAGTCTTGCGCCGCTTTGAACCAGTTCTGGAACTGATCAAATGGGTCAACACTTGGATCAAGGTCGGGCAAGTCGACTAGTACGCCTTGCCCTAAGGTAAATGCACAACGAATCTTATTTAATAAAGACATTGTTAAGCCTTATGCATATAGACCTAGGTTTTCTTTAGCGTACTGTTCAAACTCAGTACAGCCACCGAGGTGTTTTTCATCAATGAAAATTTGTGGAACAGTATTAACTGGTACACCGGCTGATTTTTCTAGGTCAGCTTTGCTGATGCCTTCTGCAAGCATATCGATGTAGTTGAAATCAAAATCTTCATGCTCAGCTTTTAGTGTTTCTGCAATTTGTTTTGCACGTACGCAGAAAGGGCAACCAGGACGACCAAAAATAACTGTAAACATAATATAAAATACTCCACGTAAATAAAATTGGTTAGCACGCTATGTGTACTCTATTATCAAGTACCAGTTGCTAGTGAGTGAGTTCACTCTAATATGTACATAATATGTTTTTCTGAAATAAAATGAAATTGTTTATTGAATAATAATTGATAGGTAATAGCTATTGATGATGAATTTAACATTATACGTATAACTTCTGTTAATAAATGTAAATTTTGAGCCTCGAGTTCTAATAATTGCAGAGATAAATAGCAATCCCAGTGGGAATCAGTGATAATTATCGATTAACTTTTATAAATCAGCTTGAAACGACATATGAAATCATTAGAGTTTTATCAATCTACGATTACCAACTTAAAGCAACTGCCAATGTCGGCAGGGCATATTGATGTTTTATTTTCAGCGCGTGATTTTAAAGCAAAAATATTAGACTTAATTGCTTCATCTTCGAAACGCATTTATATTTCGGCTCTTTATCTCCAAGACGATGAAGCCGGTAGAGAAGTTCTTGACGCGCTTTATCAAGCTCGTGTAAATAATCCTAGATTAGTGATTAAAGTGTTCGTTGATTTTCATCGAGCACAACGCGGTCTTATTGGTCAAAAAGATCATGGTGGTAATGCCGATCTCTATAAAGACATGCGTAAAAAACTCGGTGACAAAGTCACGATCTTAGGTGTACCAGTGAAAGGTAAAGAAGTATTGGGTGTATTGCATCTGAAAGGCTTTATCTTTGATGATACCGTGCTTTACAGTGGTGCGAGTATTAATGATATCTATTTACATCAAGCGGATAAATACCGCTGCGATCGTTATCATGTGCTTTATAATCCTGCGCTAGCCGACTCGATGGTCTCTTATTTAGAGGACTATTTTGTAAGCCAAAATGCGGTGACACGACTTGATGACGATACGATCCCGTCAAGCAAAGCATTGAAACAAGATATCCGCCAGTTTAAGTTGAAATTACGCAGTGCCCAGTATCATTATATTAATACTACACCAGAAAGTAATGAAGTGGGTATAACACCTATTTCTGGTTTTGGCCGTCACGGTAATAAACTCAACCAAACGATTACTAATCTATTACGTGCGGTAGAAAGTGAAATCACTATTTTCACCCCGTATTTTAACTTGCCATTATCAATATCAAAAGACATTAAACGTCTGCTAAAGCGTAATGTGAAAGTAACCTTGGTTATTGGTGACAAAACGGCCAACGATTTCTACATTCCACCGTCAGAACCGTTCAAAGTTATTTCTGCATTACCTTATATTTACGAAAGTTACCTGTATAAATTTGTGAAAAGCTGTCAGCCGTTTATCGATCAGGGTCTGCTTAATGTTAGATTATGGAAAGATGAAGGTAACAGTTTCCACCTTAAAGGTCTGTGCTGTGATTATAAGTACCACCTATTAACAGGTAATAACTTGAATCCACGTGCGTGGGGGTTAGATTTAGAGAATGGTATTTTAATTCATGATCCTAAACAGTTATTAAAAGATACTCTACAAGCTGAGCAAGAACATGTGTTGAAAAATACCCGTCGTATTAAGCACCTGTCTGATTTAGACTGTTTGGCGGACTACCCTGCACCAGTACAAAAATTTATGCGTCGTATTAAAACAACACGCTTGGATATGTTACTCAAACGTATTCTATAATTTCGCTGTTCTAAACTGCTAAATTAATATGATAACAAAGGCTTGTTACTGTTTCGGTAACAAGCTTTTTTATTTTTGACTTTTAGCTACTTAATATTTTGTATTCGCGTCACTTTCATCAATTATGTCTCGCTATCTTTATCGCCAAGGGATGAAGTAAATTAGTTTCATTCTACGCAAATGCTATTGCTCTGTTCTAGCTTGCTGATTATACTCTGATTAACTATTAAACAACTAAATTGGCTGTTATTTTCATGTTCGGACTTTTAAAACGATTTTTTTCTGACTCAGATGATAAACCTGTCGACAATACGCCGAGTGTTGAGCCTGTACATTACAATGACTATCTTATCTTTGTGATGCCGAAGGAAGAAGGAGGTCAATACCGTGTTGCGGGTTTCATTGAAAAACCGATTGTAAAGGACCCTGTAGAACAAGGTAACGATGAAAAAGAAAACGAAGTGGAAAATTTAAGACATTTATTTATTCGTTCTGATGTTTGCATGAGCAAGCAGCAAGCTGAACAAATCACTTTACAAAAATGTAAATTATTTATCGATCAAGTTGGTGATAACATGTTTAAGTAATTTACTTATTCGACTAACTTAATGCTGGAGTTTACTATGTTTTTTGCAAAAAATAAGTTAACCATGGTTAGTGAATCAGATGCACTACCTGATAATCCAACTGCAATAACTGTTGATTCGTTACATTATGTATCGTCAACTAATATGGTTCCGCCTTTTATAGCTCAACATCAAGTCTGCTATTTTGCGATGGGCTGCTTTTGGGGCGCAGAGCGATTATTTTGGTCTGTACCGGGTGTTGTTACGACGGCTGTTGGTTACCAAGGTGGCTACACTGTGCATCCGCGTTATCAGGAAGTTTGCTCAGGTCAAACTGGACATACGGAATCGGTGCTCGTCGTATTTGATCCTGCAGTCATTAGTTACGCGGAGCTTTTGATCTTGTTTTGGGAAAACCATCAGCCAACGCAGGGGATGCGCCAAGGTGCTGACCAAGGTACACAATATCGTTCTGCGATTTACTGTACTTCACCGCAGCAATTAGTTCAGGCTAAAGCGTCTGCTGACCATTATCAACAAGCGCTTACAGACGCGGGAAGTGCAGAGTTAATCACCACTGAGATTGACCTAGCTGCGCCATTTTATTATGCAGAACAAGAGCATCAACAATATCTTGCTAAAAATCCTCAAGGTTATTGTGGGCTAGGCGGTTCTGGTATCTGTTATCCAGGGAATT
This sequence comes from Moritella viscosa, assembly GCF_900120065.1. Lineage (NCBI taxonomy): Bacteria > Pseudomonadati > Pseudomonadota > Gammaproteobacteria > Alteromonadales > Moritellaceae > Moritella > Moritella viscosa. Next base: position 51,803 of record NZ_FPLG01000053.1, on the reverse strand, counting down.
AATAATGAAAGCGAGAAATAGACGAATCTTATTTATACTCGTGTTTACCGTTCTCGCCTTTATGTGGCAAAGCGCGTTAATTGCTCCACTTAAGATACTGGTTGTTTTTTTACATGAGCTAAGCCATGCGCTTGCTACTTGGTTAACCGGCGGTAAAGTCGTGGAGTTTGTCGTATCTGCCTATCAGAGTGGGCATGTTAGTTCTGCGGGGGGATCGCGTTTTATTATTCTTAGTGCTGGTTATTTAGGCTCGTTACTTTTTGGTTTGTTATTTTATGCAGCGAGTAGACGTCGTCAAACAACGGATATTAGTTTAGCATTATTAGCAATTACCATGTTATTGGTTGCGGTATTCTTTGGTGGCACTTTATATACTATCGGCTTTGCTGCTGTCATTGCTTTTGTGATTCTGGCGTTACTCAAGTACGCTAGCACAGGTATTAAGCAAACCGTTTTATTGGTGTTTGCTAGTGCTAGTATGATTTATGTTCCTCTAGATATTTGGCAGGATACCATTATTCATAGTGGTTCATTATCTGATGCTCGTATGTTAGCCAATGAAATTGGTGGCGCGACCTTTATGTGGGGTGGTCTGTGGTTTCTTGCCAGCTTATATTTTATTTATTTAACGTTACGAAAATCCTGATCGAACACTCCCGTTAGTATTTTGATATTATCAGTGAATACAAGGTCACTGATAATACTCAAATCAAACTCTTCATAACAGCCTGAACGCACATGTAGTTGTTCGCAGTGGTTAAATACATTGTCGCGGAGTAGTGCCGCTATTGGTTGCTTAATTGCTTTCGCTAGTGCTTCTTTTAATGTCCAAATACGATAAAAAGACTGCGCTTTTAATATTAAGGATTGTGCAGTACAAGCCGCCAATTCTTCGGCATGATAATAGTGGTTTGCGATTCTTTCGAGAGAACGTTTGGTTGAAATCCATTCTAAATCGACGCCCAGTTTAATCTGTAGTGTTGTCGGTGCTAAGGCAATAAGAACTTGGCCGTGAGAATGAGAAATACAACATTTTAACGGAATTATGTCCTCATTATGGTATATCTTTAAGTCATTTTTTTCAGTGTCGAATAACACATAAAGCTCAGTAAAATCATAACCTAAGCATTGGCTGGCATAAGTCTTAATGATAATGCGAGTTGCAAGGTATTCTTTCTGGGCTTGTTGCTGTTTACGTTTCGTAAATACTTCATATTCACGAGGATGCAAATAATGCTCAGCAAATGATGTTATTTGTTTACTACTGATAGTGTTACTGTTAAATAGGTAAGCCTCAATTGTTGAATCGATATTGGCTGGTAAGTCGGTATGAGAGGTAAACGTTAATTGTTGGCTAAAAAATAATTCAGTGTGTGGCATTAGAGATTAAACCGTTATATCACTATTGATGGAAGTATAACATAACTAAGATGTAGCGTAGTCGACACCTTATCATGTACCAGATTCAGCGTCGATTCTGAAAAGTTTGACCACTCTAGTGAGTTAATGACTTGGTGATTTTTTGGAATAGTTAATGCGACATTGTCGTTACATTAAAATAAACTTATAGCCTAATGATGCCATCAGTAACATCAGCGATACCGATAGTGTTTTACGTACAAAATCGGGCCCCAATTTCATTGCAGATGCACTACCTAGGTGATTACCAATTAGGTTCATCATGGCTAAAGGGATCGCTAACATATAAAGTAATTTACCCGCTAACATAAATGCAATCAGTGCGCCGATATTTGACGAAAAGTTGAATAATTTCGATGTTGCAGAAGCCGAAACTAAGTCAAACTTTAACAAGTAGTGCAAAACCAATATCAAGAAACTGCCTGTACCTGGGCCAAAGAATCCATCATAAAAGCCAATGATGAACACAGCCAATGGCACACCAAAGTAAATGATCTTCGCATTGATCGTTTGATCAGTCTGGTGATGCTCTTTTTTGGGAATGAAAGAGATCACGATACCAATGGGTAACATACCGAGAATTATTTTACCGACAGTATCAGGATCAAAGTATAAGATCGCTTCAGCACCCACGTAAGCACCAATTAATCCAGCGGGGATCCCTGATGCCACTGCTGTCCAAATGACCTTTTTGTTTTTGACAAAGTTACGGATCGCCGCAATGGTGCCTAGCGTACTCACTATCTTTTCTTGTCCCAGCGCTACCTGCGGAGGCAGCCCTGCGAGTATGAAAGAGGGCACCAGTATTAACCCACCTCCGCCAGCAATACTGTCAATAAAGCCTGCCGCGAAAGCCGATGCCATTAACGCAATCAGTATCCATACCGTGATGTCTGAACTAAAAAATTCCATTTTAATATTCTCCTACCTTGCTATCCTTAGGCTGATTTAATCGCGTTAGCTTTGATAAGTGCTGATGTGTCCATATTTCCCAGTCCGTGTTGCTGTAATAACTCGTAATCACTATCGACTTGCTTCGTCAATGGTAATTGTAGTTGATAGCGTTCGGCTTCTTCTAAACAGATCCCGAGATCTTTTCTCATTAGATCTATCGCAAAGCCAAAATCAAACTGATCGTTTGCCATCGTTTCTGCTCGGTTCTCCATTTGCCATGAGCCTGCTGCGCCATGCTTAAGTGTCTCTACTACGAGGGCAACATCTAATGATGCTTTTTCTGCTAAGGCTAATGCTTCACTTAACCCTTGTAAAATTCCCGCTATACATATTTGATTTACCATTTTACAACGTTGGCCTTGACCGTGACCGCCGAGTAACGTGGCCTGTTTTGCATAAGCGTTAAGTACAGGTTGAACTGTCGTGAAGGTATCTGCGTTACTACCACACATGACAGTTAACGTGCCATTTTCGGCCCCCGCTTGCCCGCCTGAAACGGGCGCATCCATAAATTCAACATTATGGTTTGCACATGCAGCGGCTAACTCGATGGCAAGTTGCGCAGATGTCGTTGTGTGATCCACTAAGATCGCGCCCGGCTTGAGGCTGGCCAATACGCCTGATTCACCATATACCACACTGCGTACATCGTCATCGTTACCAACACAAATGAATACGATATCTGCGCTTTCTGCGGCTTCTTTAGGGGACGAGGCCAATTCTCCTTGGTAGTCTTTTACCCACTGTATTGCTTTTTCTGTGGTACGATTAAATACTTTAGTTTGGTATCCTACACGTTTTAAATAACCCGCCATTGGATAGCCCATGACGCCAAGGCCTATAAACGCAACGTTTAAAGAATTCATATTTTACACTCCAATTCACAATGACATATGTCAATTTGTGTTTATAACTTATTGCATCACCATATGGTAAGTCAATTGTTTTGTACAATTAATTAACAAATATAATTGTACAAATAGGCAAATGTAATGGTTCTAGCGCTGTATGTTTTACTTCAGCAAGGTAAACTAGGGTTATCAACGTTATGTTTTTACTGTGTTCATTAGAGGTAAGTTAATGAGTGATATTAAGTTTCGACAAATTGCCGAAACAATTGAAACTAGAATTAATACTGGTGTATATCAACCTAATACTAAACTACCGCCACACCGGGTGTTAGCCGATGAGCTTGAGACAACGCCGACAACTGTGTCCAAGGCGTATAAGTTATTAGTTGAAAAAAACAAGGTTGAATCCTTTGTTGGGCGAGGCACGTTTGTTTGCGGTAATTCTGAATTGGAAACAGTGATCCAAGCCTCTGACGATGATGCCGATTATAATTTTTCAATTTTACAGCCCTGCCTAAAATATAATATTTTACCCTTACAGGCTGCATTTCAACAAACGTATGCGGCATTGCCGAGTGAGCTTTTGGGTTATATTGAACACTCAGGGCATTTATCTCACCGAGAAGCGGGTGTTAAATGGGCGGCGGAATTTGGTTTATCCGTTTCTGATCCTGGCGAAATACTTCTTGCCAGTGGTGCGCAGAATGCACTGGAAATACTGATCCAGACCTATACTAATCCTGGTGATTGCATTGCCGTTGAAGCATTTACTTATCCTGGTATTCTTTCTATCGCCAATTTATTGGGTCGCCGCGTTGTTGATGTTGCAATGGATAATGAAGGGATGTGTCCGGTTGCACTTAAAGACGCTATTCTTAACGATAATCCGAAATTGGTTGTCATTGTACCCTCACACCAAAACCCAACGGGTGTGACTATGCCACAAGCGCGTAGAGAAACCATTGCGAAAGTGATTGAAGAAGGGAATATCTGGTTATTAGAAGATGATATTTATGGTTTCTTAAACCCAATGCCGATCCCGGCAATCACAAATTATATACCCGAAAAAAGCTTTCATATTACCAGTTTGTCGAAGGCGATAAGTCCTGCGTTACGTTGTGCATTTATTAAAGCGCCTAAAAGTGAAATTCGTAAAATAGGCGCATGCATCCGTACTTCTATCTGGCTGGCGTCACCACTTAATTTTGCTGTAGCTGCACAATTAATTAACTCTGGTGAGGCTTTTATTATGGCGCATCAACAAAAATTATTGGCCGCGCAGCGACAACAGTTTGTGACAGATAAACTGGGGTTCTTATCTTGCTCTAGCCAGCCGACAAGTTACCATATTTGGGTGGCATTACCGGAGCATTGGCGACAAGAGCATTTTGTGATGGAAGCTAAAAACCAAAAATTACTAGTGAGTAGTGGTGGTTACTTCTCGCAACAGAGTGATAAAAGCAACCATATTCGCTTATCTTTAATGGCGATAGATGACGAACAACGTTTTCAGCAAGGTGTTGTATTTATAGCTAATTTACTCCAAGATGGGCAGGGTTCACATTTTCTATTTTAATTATTTTAACTGTTTATGATGTAGGCCCATAATAGAACATTAGGCTAAGGAGAGTTTATGTTGAAAAATGCAATAACGGGCATACTTATTTTAAGTTGTTCTGGCTGTGCTTTGTTAGTCAAAAAAGATCCGATACCACCAGAAATAGATCCGGAGGATGTAGACGTTCCGGTATTACTATTACCGTCAACAGCAACGCCAATATCAACGGCGGAATGTGCTGGTGATATGGAATTACCTGTAGAGTTTAGTCGTAAGTTAACCGCTGTATCTGACCCTGAATTATTAGCGCAGTCAATTGGTGAACCGGATGAAGGTAGACTTTGTCAGGGGCAAGTCTATGTTGCTAAACAGAACACTAAAATTTTACTATTTCGTGCTTGGAATAGTACTAACCCTGCGAGTAAACTTGGTGAGTGGTGGGCATTAAAAAGTCCACGTGGACAAATCGCTGAATATCGTAGTGATTATCAAATATGCTATCAATGGTCGCCGTTAGATAAACTCACCTTATGCAGTTTAAAAGCGGGGGCGAAAGTGGTGATTGGTACAGGCCAAAGTGCGACCTGCTCAGATTATCTTGAATATCCGACCTCAGAGAAAAAACAAGTATATTTGGCTAATGCAGATGCAGATCTATTTGATTGCACTAGCTACAATGCTGAATTTAATTGGACGCCTATAGTTAATAACTAAATAGCTAATTAATGGTGTGCCAATTAACGGTATTCTAGCCATAACGACGGGTAGGAAAGGGATGAGATATTATCAACGTGGGTGGTTATTCGCCGTAACCTTCTTTTTCGCTAGTATGAGTATCGCTGCTGATAATGTCATTGTGCGTTATCAGCAGACGAATGATATTAAGTTACAGCCTGTTGCTAAAAAATTGCAGTTAGAAAGCAGTATTCAAGACGCAATTATCTTGATGAATGAAGAATTTACTTTTCTTCAACCACTAACTATCGTCTTTGGTGCTAATGACGGCCCGTTATATGATCCTGCCCGCAATGATATTCTAATACCTTATACTTTTTTAGATGAAGTCGAACAGCGCTTTAATGCCGTTAATTACGTGGGTGATAATCAAGACAACGTTAATCCAGTCAATCTGGATCAGGCGGTGATGGATGTGTTGATACATACGTTATTCCACGAACTCGCACATGCCTTGATTGCAACGTATGAATTGCCAGTTGTGGGTAGAGAAGAAGACGCTGCAGATAATTTAGCTGCTGTATTGTCGATTGAATATTTTGAAAATGGGGCTGAAATAGCAATTAGCGCAGCTGACCTGTTTTATCTGGAAGGCGATGAGATAACTGAATTTGAAGACGCGGATTTTTGGGATGAACATAGCCTTGATTTACAGCGTTACTATGCCACACTTTGCTATGTTTATGGCAGTGATGATACTCAATACGCCTACTTGTTAGAAGAGACCGGGTTTTCTGATGAACGCGGTGAACTGTGCATTGGTGATTATGAACGTATGAAAAATAACTGGCTAACACTCTTAGACGCTTACATGTCGTCTGAAGTTGATGCTACTACGCCAGTTAATTAATGTAAGGTGTTTTTCGCGTACCAGTTTAGTTCATATCATCAAAAGGTTGACCGATACTTGGTAAAAACACATCAAGGAAATAACGGATTTCATCTGTAATGCGCTCGTCTAATGCATTTTTACAGCGTAATTTGGCTTTAGAAAACTCATGATTTCCGCAGCTTTCCTCTTCAATACACTTCATATAAGCACAGAGAATATCCGCATCTTTGACTAATTTTTTATAAATAGGATCAAGATCAGGTGTTGATAATAATGGCTTATACGCGTCACGTAGTTCTGTTGGTAACATATCGAGTAAGGTTTTTTCAGCAGCTAATTCAATCTTGTTATATTCACGAATAATGGCTTTATTGTAATATTTCACAGGTGTTGGTAAGTCGCCCGTTAACACTTCTGTTGTGTCGTGAAACAATGCCATTGAGGCTGCTTTGTCAGGATCATAGTTTTTGTCGTAATAAGTATTCCCGATCAGTGCCAGTGCATGGGCAACCATCGCAACCTGTAAACTGTGCTCGGCAATATTTTCATTGGTGACATTTCGCATTAGCGGCCAACGATAAATTAACTTCATGCGGGCAAGGTGGGCAAAAAAATGGCTCATGCTCTTCTCCAAATCAAAAGTAGCTAATGACAATACAGGCTAAAAGCACGTAAGTCATCGGTTTCATTACTGTAGCACTTCTTTGCATACTCTCAAAATTACAAATAGTTAGATTTCTTGCTTTGCACCCTTGGTGTTATGTTATAACATAACAAATATTGGTGTTATATTATAACAATTAAGGAAAAATAGTTGTGAAAAAGAAATTGGTTTCCCTCGCGATTGGCAGCATCTTGGTATCGCCTGCTTTTGCTAATACGTTGTCAAATCCACAAATTGGCGTAGTACTCGATGGTTATTACCAAAATGGTGAGCGTAATAACTCAGAGCGTGGAGAGGGTTTTGGACTCGGCCACACTGAAATTAGTATGTCCGCTAATATTGATGACAAGTTTCATGGCGTATTAACGACGGTGCTAGAGGCGCATGGCGATGAAACTGAGCTTCTTTTAGAAGAGGCGTTTGTTGAAACATTGGCAATGCCTTATGGACTTAATATTCGAGTTGGACGATTCTTGTCTGACTTTGGTTATTTGAACAACCAACATGTACACACGGACAGTTTTGTTGAGCGTCCAATCGCTTACCGTACTTTTTTAGGTTCTCATTATTATGATGATGGTTTACGTGCAAACTTAGTTCTACCTACGGATATGTATGTGAAATTGGGCGTCGAGGCATTGAGTGGCAGTAAGATGTCTGCTGTGGAAGATGGTGCTGAAGTGGGGATTTATACCACGACATTAAAACTGGGAGATGATTTTTCTACGTCGTCTAGCTGGCAGTTTGGTTTGAGTTATCTGCGTAATGATAACGGTAAAACGAAAAGTTTTGAAGAGCATGACCACAGTACGGATTCCGATCATGATCACGACCACAGCCATGCATCAGCTGTGACGGGAGCAAATCTATACGGCGCTGACTTTGTGTGGAAATGGGCGCCCAATGGCAACTATAAATATCGTAACTTAACACTATCAGCTGAATACATGTTGTTAGACGATATTCTGGATAGTAAATACAAAGATGAAAAGAATGCACCAGATAATCTAGCCGCGTATTACGTATCGGGTGTATATCGTTTTACTCCTAGTTGGTCGACAGGTCTGCGCTACGGTGAAGCTGAAAGCTATGACGGGCATGCACATGGCGAACGTGTACATTTGACCTCTCTAAAAGACCGTGAGTTTGATGCGATGTTGGCGTGGAACTCTTCTCATTTTGGTACAGTTCGTGCCCAATACTCGCGTGTTGAAAACCAAGTTAAAGAAACTGATAACGTATTCACACTGCAATATGTAATGACGTTTGGAGCACACGGAGCACATGCGTTTTAAGAAAAGCAGATTATTCGTGACCGTGAGTGCAGCAATGTTAGCTGCACCTGCGATGGCGTTAAATATCTTCGTCTGTGAGCCTGAGTGGAAAGCACTATTGGCTGCACATGCACCAAAAGCAACTATCTATTCTGCGACAACTGCACTGCAAGACCCACATTACGTGCAAGCGAGGCCGTCTTTGATTGCCAAGATGCGCCAAGCGGATATGGCAATGTGCTCTGGTGCTGAGTTGGAAATTGGTTGGTTGCCGATGTTGCAGGCGCGAAGCAGTAATCCAGCGGTGCAAAACAATAAGCAAAGTATGCTGTATGCATCAGAGATTGTCAGCATGTTGGATACGCATCATCATGTTGACCGCAGTATGGGGGATATTCACGCCGATGGTAATCCGCATGTGCAGTTTGCTGCCAACGATATGAGCCGAATTTCTCGAGTGGTGAGCAAACGCTTGAAAAGTATAGATCCCGCTAATGCATTTAGTTACCTAGTCAATGGTGTGAAGTTCCGTGAGCATTGGCGACAAAAGTTAGTTGAATGGAAACAGCGAGCTGAACCGCTGCGAGGTATGCAAGTAGTAAGTTATCACGAGACCTATCGTTATCTGTTTGATTGGTTGGGGATGAGGCAGGTTGCAGACCTTGAGCCTAAGCCGGGGATTTCCCCGACGACTGCACATTTGCAATCGTTGACGAAGTTAGACCCAACGTCGTTTGATGCGATTATTTACTCTTCTCATCAGAATAAACGCGCGGCTAATTGGCTGCATCAGCAAACACAAAAGCCAGTTATTCAATTACCACTCACGGTATCGGAAGGGCAAAGTCTTGACGAACTGTATGATGGCATACTGGATAGTTTGCTCGATGTGCTTGCGCAGCCAGTGAAGCCTTAAGCCATGCTAACGGATTATCTTTGGCTAGCCCCAGCGGTGCTGTGTGGTCTGATTGCGCTGGTGGGTAATGTGATATTGGGGCAGCAAGTGCTACAGCGTAAAATTATTTTTATTGATTTAGCTGTGGCACAAGTTGCCGCATTAGGCGCCGCGTTCAGTCAGTATTGGCTAAATAGTTTTGATATCTTACCCGAGACTTGGTTAGGACAGATGATTGGTCCTTGGGTATTGTCGCTGATGCTGTGCGGTTTAATTGCCTTGATGGAAAAGCACTACCAAGAACACCTTGAACCTATGATAGGTAGTTTGTTTGCGGTGTCTGCTTCATTGGCTATTTTGCTGGCAAGTAAAGATCCACATGGTGCCGACTTTATTCAAGGTATCTTAAATGGCCAGTTGTTATGGGCGACATGGGATGATGTTTGGCCGTTGGCTATTATCACCGCCGCGATGGTGACTTTGGTCACGATGAAACCAGAGTTTATGCGCGGCAGTGGTTTTTACGTTATCTTCGCGATATTAATGCCAATAACGGTCAAGTTGACGGGGATCTACCTTGAATTTGCGTTATTGGTGATCCCTGCTCTTTGCGCATCTGCGTTAAAAGGTATACGGTTTTTTATCGCAAGCATGGGGATTGGCGTTACAGGTATTTTGTCTGGTATCACAATGTCAGCTCACTATGACTTCCCCAGTGGTGCAAGTATCGTCATTACGCTATTTGTATCTGGCGTATTGTTTCATTTATTACTGCAACCTTTAGTGATGAAGACTGAGGTTCGCGCTTCATAGAATAAAGTATCACGTTAAACAAAGCCTGATCTCAGAATACTCTGGAATCGGGCTTTTTTCGTTTCACACCAATATAGTTTATCTTTCGATTTAGAGATCAATCATTGATTTTACAGTTGTTAGGAATAGATTTAATCGACATTAATACCGTCTTAGGGTACTGTTGTTATATACAGTGTTTTATTGATTTACTAAATGAAACACATCTATGGTTATAAACTAAGGGGAATATATAAATGTTACATTCAAAAGCAAGCTGCCTTTGTGGTGCAGTTGAAATTACCGCAAACGAAATTAATCCTAGATTTACTGTCTGCCACTGTGACTCATGCAGGGGATGGGGTGGTGCTCCATTTTTTGCTGTTCAATGTGGAACGAATGTAAGCATTACAGGGTTGGATAAAGTGAAGACGTATAATTCATCATCTTGGGCATCTCGTGGTTTTTGCACTGATTGTGGAACCCATTTATTTTTTAAATTTAATGACAGTGGTGATTACAATATGCCAGTGGGTATATTTAAAGATTTGAATGGATTAGAAATGGATATGCAATACTTTAGTGATCAGCGACCTGACTATTATTGCTTTTCAAACGAAACGAAAGAAATGACTAAAGCTGAAATTATGGCTTATTTTGCAAAAAAGCTATAACAAGCACGTTTAAAATGACCAATAAAAAGCATCTAGATTAGATTTTTTATTAAAAAAGGCATCATTACGACGCCTTTCTAATATCTACAATGGTATACCTACAAACTAATCCTGACGGTAAGTTGATAAGAAGTTAGCCAGCTTGTTAATCGCAACAGTTAACTCTTCAACTCGGGGTAAAAATACTACGCGGAAGTGATCAGGGCGAGCCCAGTTAAAACCAGTGCCTTGTACAATCAACAGCTTTTCTTGTTGTAACAGATCTAATGCAAATTTCTGATCGTCTTTGATATTGTACATTTCCATATCAATTTTCGGGAACAGATACATTGCACCTTTTGGTTTTACACACGTGATACCCGGAATATCATTTAACATCTTCCAGGCTAAATCACGTTGTTCCAGTAAACGACCGCCTGGTAGAATCAATTCATTAATACTTTGATAACCACCTAGCGCTGTTTGTATCGCATGCTGCATCGGTACATTTGAGCACAGACGCATCGAGGCGAGCATTTCTAATCCGGCAATATAGTCTTTAGCAAGATGTGTCGCACCACTTAATACCAACCAACCAGAACGGAAACCGGCAATACGGTACGCTTTAGACAAACCATTGAAGGTCACAATCAGAATATCTTGTGCAAGCGTACACATAGGTACATGCTCAATACCGTCATATAAGATCTTGTCATAAATTTCATCAGCAAAAATAATCAGCTGGTGTTGGCGAGCTACTTCAATCACTTCTAGCAAGAATTCTTTGCTATATACCGCACCTGTAGGGTTGTTTGGATTGATTAAAACAATGCCTTTAGTATTTGGTGTGATCTTGGCTTTAATGTCATCCAGATCAGGATACCAATCAGATTCTTCATCACAAATGTAGTGCGTTGCTTTACCACCCGAAAGGGTAATTGCCGCTGTCCACAATGGGTAATCGGGTGACGGTACTAATACTTCATCACCGTTGTTTAGCAATGCCTGCATTGACATCATGATTAATTCTGAAACGCCATTACCCAAATAAATGTTATCAATAGACACATTCAGTAGGCCTTTCTGTTGGTAATGTTGCATCACTGCTTTACGTGCAGAGTATAACCCTTTTGAATCACAATAACCTTGGCTCAATGGCAAATTATGAATCACGTCTTTTACGATTTCTTCTGGGGCTTCAAAACCAAATGGGGCGGGATTCCCGATGTTTAATTTGATTACTCGATGACCTTCTTCTTCTAAGCGATTCGCTTCTTTTAATACTGGTCCACGTATGTCGTAGCACACGTTATCTAACTTATGAGATTTTTCTATTGAGTACATCCCGGCTCCAAGGCTGTAAATATGTAAATTGTTTTTCTTTCTGTAATAAAAGTAACGTATATAAGGCATTGTTGGAAGTGATATTTGGCGTTCAGGTCGATTTATTGTTGCGTCATTGTTAATTAACAAGGTTCGGGTGTAACATTGTCAGTAATGGTTACCAGATTATGGTTATTTTGTGAGAATATTGTTGTAATACAGCAGTTAAATTCAATGTTAATAGGAACAAGGAAAGCGCATGAGTCAGCAGTTAAACCCAGCAAAAATGAGTGGGCTAGAGATACTACAAGCAATGGCAGAAGGAATCTTTCCACATCCTTCAATTTGCCAAACAATGCCGATGCAATGTGTTGATTTAAGCGAAGGGCAGATCAACTTTAGTGTGCAAGCCGATGATCGTCATTTAAATCCGATGGGTGGTGTACATGGTGGTTTTGCGGCAACGGTGCTAGATTCGGTTACAGGTTGCGCAGTACATACCACATTGGCCGCTGGCGAAAGTTACGGCACGGTCGATTTGAATGTAAAAATGGTGCGTCCAATTCCTAAAAATACTGTATTGCATGCTAAAGGTAAGGTATTAAACGCATCAAAAACTGTCGCTATATCGGAAGGTGACATTCGTGATACAGAAGGAAAGCTTTATGCGCACTGTACTGCAACCTGTGTCATTATTCGCCCTACTAAATAGGTTTTCTTTATGATAAAAACTACATCTGAGATTCATTTATGACAAATAGTATTTCTGAAATCGCACCGCATACATTTCAGTTCAATCCGTCGGCCAGTGAAAACGCAGGGAAGATGGTGATGGGGCATCGTGGTGCTTCATCTATAGCCCCAGAAAACACCTTGGCCGCTTTTCAATTAGCAGAGGACAATAATGTGCCTTGGATTGAAGTGGACGCCGATATGCTCGCTGATGGTACTGTGGTTATTTGTCATGACAAAACTCTCGACCGCTGTAGTGATCACACGGGGTTATTATGCGATAAAATTGTCACCGACCTTGATGATATTGACGCGGGGGCATGGTTTGGACTCGATTTTGTTGGAGAACGGATTCCAACGCTGGTGGATCTTATCTTATTTACCAATGAAACTGGTATGAATCTGAATTTAGAACTGATGTCTGGACCTGATAAAGTCACGACTGACCGATTGATCGATGGTGTTATTCGTGACATTAACCATCACTGGCAAGGTGGTCAGCAGTTACTTATCTCCAGCTTTAATCATCTATTATTAGCCGAAATAAAACGTCGAGCGCCTGAAATAAGTTTAGCGTGTTTGTTCGAAGCGCCATTACCGGATGATTGGCTAACCTCGATGCAATATGTCGGCGCTGAATTTATTCATCCTAAGGATAGCGGTTTAACTGAACAGCAAGTCAACGCTATGACTGTCGCAGGTTACAGCGTGAATGTATGGACGGTTAATTGTTTAGCGCGTGCGAACCAGCTCTATAATTGGGGCGTAACGGGGATTTGCACTGACATTCCTCAACAGTTTCCGCCTTGTTACAGGAATTAATAGCGAAATAACTCAGAGTATATCGGTGAAAATATCGTTCGGAAAGGACAGCTGTGCATGACGGATAATAATATTAATACAGTCAGTGAACGCTTAGCCCTACGTTGGCGATTATTACTGCAAGATAACTTTACGCATTTGACGATGGCACAAATAGAGCAAGCTTGGTCGCGTTTGTTACCCCATTACCAAGAAGCGCATCGGTATTATCACGACCTCTCGCATATTGAGGCTTGTTTTAATTGGTTTGATCAAGTGCAAGATCAGCTTGATTATCCATTAGCGGTTGCGCTCGCTATTTGGTTTCACGATGTTATCTATGATGTAAGAAGTGCTGACAACGAAGTCAAAAGTGCGCAGTATGCAGTGACCGCACTCACCAATTTAACTGTATCAACAGAGTTAGTACAACAAGTGTATGAGTTAGTGTTGTTAACTCAGCATCCAAGTAAGCCAAGTCGTAAAATCAAAAGGCAATCAGGCAAGTTTTTATCGAAGACAACTAATATAGTGCGAGCAAGTCTTAATGATCAGGCATTATTTTTAGACATAGATTTAACTATATTAGGCCAGAATAACGCTACTTATGGACACTATGAAAACGCTATTCGCAATGAATACCAGCATGTTCCATCGTGGCTGTATACACGTGTTCGGAAACGTCTGTTAAAACGTTTTTTACGTCAACCAATTATTTATTACTCTCGTTATTTTAAAGAAAAATTTGAACAGCAAGCCAGAGTGAACATACAATCAGTACTCAGCTCCTAGTGGAATACATAAATCATGATTATTAATGGCTCTCCCAGTCAAGATGTTGCAATCGCCGACCGTGGTTTTAATTTTGGAGACGGGCACTTTACTACTATTAAGATAGCGGCAGGACAAGCCTTACTACTCGATTTACATCTGGCGCGTTTACAACAGGCGTGTGCTGCGCTCGCAATCGAATTTACCCAATGGAATGAACTGCTCGCGGTAATCACTCAGCAAGCACTTGTATTACGGGGTGGCGTATTAAAAGTAACCATTACCCGAGGTGAGGGTGGCCGAGGTTATAGCACGCTAGGTTGTAGCCGCGCAAATTGGTTTTTGCAACATCGTTCTATTCCTGCACAATATAGTGACTGGGCGCGTGAGGGGATTGAATTAATGCTTTGCGAATATCAACAAACAGTCAACCCTGCATTAGCTGGATTAAAGACGTTAAACAGACTGGATCAGGTGATGATTAAGCAAGAACTTGATGCCAATGGTATGAATGATGGACTCGTTTGCTCGACAGACGGTTATGTTATCGAGACATCTGTAGCCAATGTGTTCTGGGTTATTGGAGATAAAGTCTATACACCTAGCACCGAACGCAGTGGTGTTGAAGGGGTGATGAAAACACATATTTCAAACTTATTGAATAAACTGGGTTTTAGTCTTAAAACAGGAGATTACACCATTTCTAATGTGCTAGCTGCAGATGAAATTTTTATTACCAATTCAGTGATGGAAGTGGTACCTGTTAAAAGTATTCTAAAGCTGGGTACTCAAGACAATATTAGCGCTATTGGTTATGACTTGTCAGTGAATGATTCATCGGTATGGCGCTTACTACAACAAGAATTACACGGTTAATATGTAATGTATTTAGGGCTGTCTATCTGAACAATAAAGAGAATAACGCTAGGTGACTAACGTTATTCGATTAGGCATGAATAAATGACGGATTAATAAATACGACGTTTAAGTCCTTTCTTATCCAAGATCTTAGTTGCGATCTCTTCAACCGAAAATAACGTACTGTTGATATAAGGGATCCTTTCTTTACGGTACAGGAATTCAACTTCCGATATTTCCAGTTTACATTGACGTAATGACGCATAAGTACTGTTAGCAATACGCTCGCTACGAATATCTTGTAGGCGTTTCACATCAATGGTTAAACCAAATACTTTATGTTTATTACGCTTTAATGCTGGTGGCAGTTTTAAATTATCCATATCATCGGCAATAAATGGGTAGTTGGCAGTCTTGATACCAAACTGTAATGCCAGATATAAACTGGTTGGTGTTTTGCCACTACGGGATACACCGACTAAGATTAAGTCTGCATCATCATAATCTTTACAGGTAATGCCATCATCGTTGGCGAGGGCATAATTGACCGCTTCAATACGGGCATCATAAGTGTCATTTTTAAGGCTATGCGTACGGTGTGATTTTGGTTCTGCTTTGATATTTAATTGCTCTGAAAGCGGCGCAACAAATGTACTTAGAAAGTCGTGAGAATGACCTTCATTTAATTCGATAATTGTCCTTATTTCAGATGAAACTATCGAATGAAACACGAGTGGCTTCTGTCCTGTTTTAGCAACATGTTCATTAATTTTTTGAGTAACATATTTTGCTTTTTCTTCGGTTTCGATAAAGGGATAAGTATGCTGATCAAATTCGATCGGAAATTGGCTTAGAAGCGCGTGACCAAAGACTTCAGCGGTGATCGCTGTGCCATCAGAGACATAAAAAACAGTTTGCATTAACTCTATCCTTTTCATAAACAGATGAAATTTTCTAAGTTAGTATCTTACATTGAAATTAATAGCTGTGTATGATTAAAAACACTAAGGAAAGCAAGATGATTATTTTGCATTAATAATATGTGAGCAATATCCTATATTGCCCATAATTAAAATCATTTTTGAGATAGATTAAATCTGGAGAACTGCCGTGATAGAGTACGTAATTGGGTACGAAAAACTTGGAATGAACGACGTAGAACGAGTTGGCGGCAAAAACGCATCTCTAGGTGAGATGATTAGTAACTTAGCGGGCGCAGGCGTGCAAGTTCCTGGTGGTTACGCGACTACCGCTGATGCGTTTAATCAGTTTTTAGAGCAAAGTGGTGTAAATGATAAAATTTATACACTACTTGACGATCTCAATGTTGATGACATCGCAGCGCTAACTAAAGCGGGTGCCACTATTCGTCAGTGGATCATTGACACACCTTTCCAACCTGAATTAGAAGCAGCTATTGCTGAAAGCTATGAAGTACTTGCTGGTGAAGCGGGCGAGCAAGCATCATTTGCAGTTCGTTCTTCGGCTACCGCTGAAGATATGCCTGATGCATCTTTTGCGGGTCAGCAAGAAACATTCTTAAACGTACGTGGTTATGACAACATCATTGTTGCAATTAAACACGTATTCGCATCACTCTTTAACGACCGTGCTATTTCTTACCGCGTGCATTCTGGTTATGACCACCGTGGCGTGGCATTATCTGCGGGTATTCAACGCATGGTTCGTAGTGACGAAGCATCATCTGGTGTGATGTTCTCTATTGATACTGAGTCTGGTTTTGAAGATGTAGTATTCATTACTTCTTCATACGGTCTTGGTGAAATGGTTGTACAGGGCGCAGTAAACCCTGATGAATTTTATGTTCATAAACCAACACTTGCTAAAGGTAACCCTGCTGTTGTACGTCGTAACATTGGTAGCAAACAGATACAAATGATCTACTCTGCTGACGAAGGACATGGCAAACAAGTTCAAATTGTTGATGTTGAAGCAAGCAAATCACGTCAGTTCTCTATTAATGATGAAGAAGTCATGGAACTGGCTAAACAAGCGGTGATCATCGAAAAACATTATGGCCGTGCGATGGATATCGAGTGGGCTAAAGATGCGATTGATGGCAAACTTTATATCGTTCAGGCACGTCCAGAAACGGTACGTAGCCGTGAAGATAAGCAAGTTATGGTTCGCTTCCACTTAGACGCTAAATCAACAGTGGTTACTGAAGGCCGTGCGATTGGCGGTAAGATTGGTGCGGGTCCTGCTAAAGTTATTTCATCAATTGATCAAATGGATGAAGTACAAGAAGGTGACGTATTAGTCACGGACATGACAGACCCTGATTGGGAACCGATCATGAAACGTGCTTCTGCAATCGTAACAAACCGTGGTGGGCGTACCTGTCATGCTGCAATTATTGCACGTGAAATGGGGATCCCTGCTGTTGTTGGTTGTGGTAACGCGACAGACCTAATCGTCAATGATCAAGAGCTAACAGTATCTTGTGCTGAAGGTGACACTGGCTTTATCTACGAAGGTATTTTACCATTCCGTGAAACGGCTTCAGAAATTGCTAATTTACCGGAAATTCCAGTAAAAGTAATGATGAATGTGGGTAACCCGGATCGTGCATTTGATTTCGCTGCATTACCAAATGCAGGTGTTGGTCTAGCACGTCTTGAGTTTATCATTAACCGTATGATTGGTATTCACCCGAAAGCACTGCTTAATTTTGATAAGCAATCGCCAGAGCTGCAAGCTGAAATCAATGAGATGATTGCTGGTTATGCATCACCTGTTGAATTCTATATTGCTAAATTGCAAGAAGGTATTTCAACGCTGGCAGCGGCGTTCTATCCGAAAAAAGTAATTGTGCGTATGTCTGACTTTAAGTCAAATGAATACGCTAACTTGGTCGGTGGTGAAAACTACGAGCCTGAAGAAGAAAACCCAATGTTAGGTTTCCGTGGTGCTTCACGTTATATCTCTGAAGACTTCCGCGATTGTTTCGCGCTAGAAACAGAAGCGATTAAGCGCGTGCGTAACGACATGGGCTTAACCAATGTTGAAATTATGATCCCATTCGTGCGTACATTAAGCGAAGCTGCATCAGTTATTGATTTACTGGCAGAGCACGGCCTGAAACGTGGTGAGAACGGTTTACGCGTTATCATGATGTGCGAGCTGCCTTCAAATGCATTGCTTGCTGATAAGTTCCTACAGTACTTTGATGGTTTCTCGATCGGTTCAAATGATTTAACACAGCTAACACTGGGTCTGGACCGTGATTCTGGTATTATCTCTCATTTGTTTGATGAACGTAATGAAGCGGTGAAAATACTGCTATCAATGGCAATTAAAGCGGCTAAGAAAGCGGGTAAATACGTTGGTATCTGTGGTCAAGGCCCATCAGATCATGACGACTTCGCTGCTTGGTTAGTTGAACAAGGTATTGACAGCGTATCGTTAAACCCTGATACCGTATTAAGTACTTGGTTATACTTAGCGGATAAACACGCTAAATAAATTAAGCGCGTTTAACCCTATTTAGTTTAATATAATAAAGCCTCAAGTTAGTGTTAATTAGCACTGGTTTGGGGCTTTTTAATTGGTCATGCAGCGTACTTATTTATGCTTGTCGATGTGTGTAGTTGATATTCGACATTGTTAAGTTGATTGTCAAAATGGGCTAAAATCATATCGATGGACTCTGTCGCGATATTAAAAAATCGATCCGCTTTTATTGTTGGCTGGCTAATAATAATTTCATTATCAATCACTTTCAGCAAATGAGATATTTTTAATAAGTAGTCTGGATTGTTTTGAATATTAATACTTTGTTCTAACGACTGGCAAAGATAGCTTAGTCGAATACGCTCTGCTCGTGTACAAACTTTGGCTGCTGCAATCCCTGTGCCTAGCGCACGTATTTGTGCAATGCTTTCAGCAGTAAACAGTAATTCTTGCCATAAGAATTGGATTGATTCGCTATTCTCATTATTGAGTTGATGTAGCTTATTATCAAACGCAACATCGTTGATAAGGTAGAGTAAATTTAATACTAACTTATTGTGTTGTTCGAGATTATTCCTAATATTTAAGTTGAAGTAATCGATGGATAAACGTTGCCAATGATCAGTCATGGCTTGCCAGCGTTCATTTTCTAATAAATCAGGGTACATATCGATGATTTCTATATTTAATTGACTTATCTGCTCTGTTACCGTATCTAAACGCGTCTTTAGATCCGCTTCGCCGTGTAAAATCCCATTCGATAGCCCACGATGTTGCTGCATACGTGTTAATAATTTACGTATGATATTGAGCTTAATTAAACCATCGAGTTGTAACTGCCGGCGGTTATGTTGTTGTTGCTGCATTTGCAGTAAGAGGAAACATAAGCCAATCAAGGTGCAAAGAATGAGTGTTCCAGTGAGCAGGACGGTTAATAGTGAATTCATATTGCATACCTTATATCCATCTAGGGTTGTATATACTTAAGCAAGTATAGTACCAGCGTGTAAGTAGGAAAATCGGCCTATATAGTGGGAATTATGCACCGAAATTGTGAAAATATGACTTTAATTCCCTAAAATGGTGAGTGGTTATAAGGGATATTAATTTAGGTTTTACCTACGGGGAGCTTAAAATGAAAAATGCCTGATGTGCTGCACTGGACGTTTTAAGTTGTATCTGAATCAATATCTTTCAACGTTTTTCATTTAGCTGATTTTAGTTTTCGCGTAGCGCTCTAAAGCCAATGTAATTAGCTCGGAAACCGGGTTTTAATGCTAAGCGGACATCAATTTGTGACAGTTTTGGGGCGAAGTTCCAAGCGCCGCCTCTTGCAACTAAATCATGTCCACTCGTTAGTTCCCAAACGTTACCTACGGTATCATACAGGCCAAATTTGTTGGCTTTAAATGATTGTACTGGCGCGGTGCTTTTATTCGACCATTGGCTACCACAGTAAGCGCAATTAGCTTTTGAGTTACCAGCATCGTTACCCCACCAGTAGTTGTCATTACTACCTGCTCGCGCTACATATTCCCATTCGCCGTTATTCGGTAAACGGTATTTTTGACCTGTTGCTTTTGATAACCAAGCTAAGTATGCATTGGTATCAGCTGAGCTGATACAGACAACTGGATGCTCGTCGGTTTGCGCAAAACCTGGCTGGCGCCAGTTTAAATTGACATTATATGTTTCTTTGCCGTAAGCATACTCCACACAACCACTACCTGATTCTGCGGTTGTAATATAGTTGCTGGCGTTAACAAAACGTTTAAAATCGGCGACGGTGATTGGATTCTTACCGACAGAGAAAGCTTTGATGGTTTGATTATTAGTGTTATCAACCGATGTTGTTAATTGGCCTGCTGGCACCGAAATTAATTCTGGACCGCGTTCACCAGAAGCTAATAAGTCTTGTACTGCTTGACCATCTTGTAGCAAAACGATGGCTTTTAATAACTTAGCTCTTACCATCATGTTGTTTTTTAGTTTAATGTTTTGTTCAAAATCTATGTAATTCGATTTTTTTATTACGACATGGTGGACACCTGGTGACAGCATTACCGAGAGCTTAGTAGATCCATAACTAACGCCATTAATGAATACTTCATCATCGTATTTGTTCGAGCGAATAGTGAGTTGATATAACACATCTTTATTATCTTTATTATCTTTAAGATCTTTTTTTATGGCGGGTAATACCATTTGTGATGCTTGAGCTGCGCAATAACGAATTGCAATATTTAATAGCTTACAGGCTTCATTTTTTGGTAATACTCCTTGCATTGTTACCTGTATGGTCGAGTTATAAGTGCCTTGCCCACTGAATTCGCTCGTTAATATTTTGTGACTTATCAGTTTTACATGCGCGCTGGAGTCGGCTTTATATTTACTGATTAGATTAGATTCTGTTACTGAATTAAATACCGTATTTAAATACGTCTTCGAGATGTCTTGCTTACTCAATTGGTTACTACGATCAATACACTCTATGAATGAATTTTGTAGATCACAATTAATGCTTTGGCTAATGTTCTGTGATTGAGTTTCTTGTATTTCATTTTTCAAACGATTAATACGTGCAATGTTTATCTCTTCGCTGATTGTTTCACGTTGATTTAGTAGTCTAATGCGTTCAATATTCTTTTCAGATAACTGTTTACTGAGTTGTGCTAGGGCTGTAACTGAACCTTTAATGAGTAGATTATTTTGTTCCTGCTGTTGAATTGCGACGCGATAGTTCTTTTGTGATGTCGTGATATCTTGCATTGGGTTATCAATCATTAATTGATATTGTGCATTCATTTTGGCCAAGGATTT
This sequence comes from Moritella viscosa, assembly GCF_900120065.1. Taxonomy (NCBI): domain Bacteria; kingdom Pseudomonadati; phylum Pseudomonadota; class Gammaproteobacteria; order Alteromonadales; family Moritellaceae; genus Moritella; species Moritella viscosa. The sequence goes on along the minus strand of NZ_FPLG01000053.1, from coordinate 30,397 downwards.
TTCAGTTTGCCGAGAAAGCATTTTTTTTTGCATTCTTATGTTTGTTAATTTGCTTTTCTCGATAGCTATATCATCATTTATCACTGCGAGTAATTCGTTGAATACGTCATATTCAGATTGAACACTTTTAAGTGCTATCTGTAGATTAACGACTGTGTTTTTTTTCTGTTCTTTTTCAGTGGCTTGGGTTGCATTGCTAATTAGAATACAACTCACTGCAAGGGCTATTAAAGCAACACGCATTTTGAATATTTCCTAATGATTTTGTCTGAGATGACAATGAAGTAACCCTCATTTACGCTCAGATTTGATCAACGTATAAGCGATGTAGCAAATGTCGTTTATGGCATTTTTCAAGGTTTAAACCACAAGCTAAACAATAGTTGATGTTACTATTATGTTATACAAAACGTATATTGGCATTAAAATCGTTCATTTTAGGTGAATACCTTGCCTAATGGAGAGTCGTTATAAGAGAGATAAATTTAGCCTTTATCTATGGGAGAGTAATCAATTCACTCATGTTACAATGCATTTAGTTGAAAATTGTCACAAGGGAATGGATGATGATCCCCGTATTAAGTTATCAGGATGCAGTAAAATCAGAATATCTCGCTTTTTTGGCAGCGTTAGCGCAAAGTAAATTTAGTGGTGATATCGAAAAGTCGTATGCAAGTCGATTAGCAGTTGCGACAGATAACAGCATTTATCAGTTATTGCCACAAGCCGTAATATTACCTCGTAATCATCAAGATTTAGTTATCATGACGACGTTGTCATTACAGGCCGAATTCAAAACGATTACCTTCTCTCCACGCGGTGGTGGTACAGGTACAAATGGTCAGTCACTCACTGACGGTATTATTGTTGATATGTCTCGACATATGAATAATATTATTGATATCAATGTTGAAGAGGGTTGGGTACAAGTTCAAACTGGTGTTGTTAAAGATCAACTGAACGAATTTCTTAAGCCCTATGGTTTCTTTTTCTCTCCTGATTTGTCAACCAGTAATCGCGCGACTATTGGTGGCATGATTAATACGGATGCTTCTGGCCAAGGGTCATTAAAATACGGCAAAACCAGTGACCATGTACTGTCTGTTTCGGCTGTATTAATGGATGGCACCGAATTGGTGACGACAAGCCAGTCTGCTGAACAAGTGCAGGACCAAGCTCAGAATAATAATTATTTGGGTAAGGTTTGCCACCAAGTTATCGATACGATTACGCATAAAAAGCAAAAAATTGCAGATACCTTTCCGCCATTAAACCGTTTTCTTACTGGCTATGATTTAGTCCACCTTTATGATAAAAGCACGGATGAATTTGATTTAGGGCGGATCTTGTGTGGCTCTGAAGGGTCACTTGCATTTATTAGCGAAGCGAAACTTAATTTAACACCCATTCCAAAATATCGCTGTTTGGTCAATGTAAAATATGACAGCTTTGACTCTGCCCTACGTAATGCACCATTTTTAATTAAAGCCAATGCATTGTCGGTAGAAACTGTTGATTCGGTTGTATTAAATTTAGCCAAGCAAGACATCGTTTGGCATTCAGTCAAATCACTGATCACTGATATACCCAATAAAGACATGCAAGGTATTAACTTTGTAGAGTTTGCCGAAGATGATGGTGATATCCAGCAACAAAAAATAGACTATTTAACGGCTGAACTTGACCGTCTGATGGCTGCGGGCGAAGCGGGTGTTATTGGCTATCAAGTCTGTGATCAGTTAAGCGATGTATTGAAAATATACGGTATGCGTAAAAAAGCGGTTGGTTTGCTCGGGGCAACAAAAGGTCAAGCTAAACCGCTCGCGTTTGCTGAAGATACCGCCGTGCCTCCTGAAAATCTTGCAGACTATATTGTTGAGTTCAGAGCCTTACTAGATAGCTATAACCTTCATTACGGCATGTTTGGGCATGTTGATGCGGGCGTTTTACATGTACGTCCAGCACTCGATATGCTTGATCCTCAGCAAGAAGTTACCCTACGTGAAATATCAGATAAAGTAGTGGCTCTAACGGCGAAATATAGAGGGCTGATGTGGGGTGAACATGGCAGAGGTTTTCGTTCTGAGTACGGTCCAGAATTCTTCGGTGATGAATTGTTTACTGAATTACGTAAGATTAAAGCCGCGTTCGACCCTGATAATCGTTTAAATCCAGGTAAAATATGTACGCCAATTAATAGCGATGCAAAGCTTGTTTCTGTTGATGCGAAAAAGCGCGGTGCTTTTGATCGACAAATACCCATTTCAATCCGTGAAAGTTTCACAAAATCCATTGATTGTAACGGTAATGGTTTATGTTTTAACTATGATACCAAAAGTCCTATGTGTCCTTCCTTTAAGCATACTGGCGATCGTCGTCATTCGCCAAAAGGCCGTGCTGGTTTAATGCGCGAATGGTTACGTCAATTGTCTTGTCATGACATGAATGAGCAAGAACTAGGTCAGCAATTAACAGTACAGAAGAATGGTGTTGCGACGTTTACCATGCGTTTAAAAAATAGCTGGAACAAAGCGCGTGGTAGTTATGATTTTTCACATGAAGTTATGGACGCGATGCAAGGCTGCTTGGCATGTAAAGCATGTACCGTTCAATGCCCTGTAAAAGTGGATGTACCTGAGTTTAGATCACGATTTATAGATCAATACCACAGCCGCTATATGCGTCCCGTTAAAGATTTTGCAGTTGGATATTCAGAAAGTTACACTCCAATGATGGCGAAGATGCCGAACTTCTTTAATTTTTGGTTAGGGCAAGATTGGGTGCAGAGCGCAGCAAAACATACAATCGGCATGGTTGATATTCCGTTATTAAGTGCACCAACATTATCGGAGTCATTACGTGGACATTATGCGCAAAGTTTTGATTTAGCATTTTTACAGCGATTAAGCGCGGAAGATAAAGCGCAACATGTCTTAATTGTACAAGATCCGTTTACCAGTTTTTATGAAGCCGAATTAGTAGAATCACTGGTTAACCTAGTTGAAAAACTGGGCTTGAAACCGATTATATTACCGTTCAAACCAAATGGTAAACCGCAACATGTGAAAGGTTTTTTGGCTAAGTTTGCGAAAACAGCACAAACGGCCGCTGATTTTTTAAATTCACTACACGTTTTAGGTATTCCACTGATAGGTTTAGAGCCCGCATTGGTGCTTTGTTATCGTGATGAATACAAACAAGCACTGGCGGATAAACGTGGAGACTTCTCTGTTCAGCTTATTCAAGAGTGGTTATTGAACGATAAGGTACAAGCGAGTTTGAACGAGTTAATTAAGCGCGAAACAAGTGATGCTCAACCTTATTACTTATTCGCCCATTGTACTGAAAAAACCAATAAACCAACGGCTGAGCAAGAGTGGCAACGTGTATTTGATGGCTTTGGTCTAGCATTAGAGACTGTGGCGACAGGCTGCTGTGGCATGGCTGGAAGTTATGGGCATGATGCCAAGAATGTGGCAGCATCAAAATCAATTTATGGGCAAAGTTGGAAGCATGCTTTGGCGCAACGAGACTCTTCGCGTTGCTTAGCGACGGGGTATTCTTGTCGTAGTCAGGTTAAACGGGTTGATGAAGTACGATTGAACCATCCAATTAAAGCGTTATTAGGCGCTTTAGCTTAGTCATTATTAAGTATGAGTAGCATTAGTTGTTAATAATATGCCGCTCATACCTTCTCCTTCTTTAGTGTTTAGCTAAGTGCTATTTTATAACGCGTTGTCGCATTTCTCTTTTTTTAGGCGCATTTTTTGATATCGGCAGCGTATGCTGTTGTTGCAATTCAAGTCTGTCTCGAACAAAAGGAAGATGTTCATGCCTATTACATTACCAATTAAACGACAATTTAAATTATCGCTAAAACTCTCTGCTGTTTTATTGGCGACAAGTATGTTTTCTGGCTGTGCGTCTATGGCCGATTTTACTAATAGTGCTGATAGCTTTGTTATGTCAGAAGCTGCGCTCGAAGAAATGAATGCAGTAAATGCTGCTATGAATGCGGTAGAGATTTTATATCAACGTGGTATTAAACAAGAGCTTGCTTATTATTCACCGGTTCATTTTAAAATAGCCGTTAAAAAACGTGAAAAATTATTGAAAATGTATGAAAGCTATACGCCTAATAACGGTGGTTGGTTTTCTAATTCGGGTAGTGAAGATATAGAAACTGAATCAGAGCTATTTGTTCAGAGTATGAATAAAGCGTTTCAGGCTAAACTTATTACAGCACCATTGCTATCAACGATCCGTGACCATGATGAATTTATCCATCATGTCGATATGAATGGTTTTGAAGCACGCCTTAGAAAATTACGAGATTTGACTATTCAGTTTGCTAGCCTCATTGAAAATAGAGGTTCGGGATTAGGTTTGGAGCATCAAAAAACCAAATTAGAGCGTGATTATAAGGCGCTTGAAATTGATATAATAAAACGTAAAGTATTACGTTTACCAACGTCTGAATTTAATTCACTTGATCAGGAAATAATTCCTGAAAGCTATAATCGAGCATTGAATAGTTTATATAGTTTAGAGCGGTTAATTGAAACAGATCCACGTAATAATACAGCGATTCAACAACAGCTAACGGTGAGTCACAATAAAATAAAGCAAGCAGACAGTATTGCGAAAGAAGTGACTTGGGTTAAGTCGAGAATTGAAACATCGGCTGAACGGGTTGTGATAAATTACCGTGACCATTTAAGTTCGTTAAATAGCTATTTAGGCACGGAAAACCTAACTTCATTGGACTTTCAATCACAGGTGAATGGTATAAAAGATGCGGTCGCATCGAAATTATCACAACGAGACAAAGAAAAAGTACGTAATGACGAACATTTACGCAATCAACTTACAGAGTTAGGACGTTTATTAACAGGGCAGGATATGAGTAAATACAGTATTTCTCAGCAAGTGGATAATCTAATTTTTGCTGCTCGCACATTAGTTGATGAAAGTATTGATACACCGTTAGCACAACGTTAATCGTGTCGTTATGCCCAAGTTATTTCAAGATGGGCACAAAACTATGTATTATCAGCTCATCTTGAAATTGTATTTATGCTGGCGTTACACTTAAAATAGTGGTCAGTGTATGACTGGATCCAGCCGCTACTGTCACCGCATTTTTACCTATAATTGCCGGCTCTAAACAAAACATGGTTTGATAACCATCATTAGGCATGTCCACAAATGCTTTTGCACCGACTTCCCAAGGGTTCCAAACAACCATTGCATTGTTACCTTCGTTCTTGATCTTGATCTGATGTTGATGTTGTTTATCATTGAGTGTAATGATTGAACTTGGATTTTTACAGACTATATCAATTTCGCCATCCAATGTGCGAGTCGTTTTAGCATCATGATCTAGCCCATCAACGGAGACTGCATCAGGTTTTGAAATTTGGAAATAGCTGTGTAATGCACCACCATAATCAAAATTGTCATTACCCGTGTTATGGGTGGTGAGGTTTATCGTTAATGTATCACTGATAATAAACTCAGCAATAAGGTTAAAGCTATGTGGCCATAATCGTTTGCTTTCAGGACTTTCTTTTAGTTGTAAACGGATATGGCAGGCATCATCATTGCTTTGGCTCTCAAGTAATTGCCAATGATTATTTCGAGCAAAACCGTGAGAGGGGAAATCTTGAGTTTGTGCAAGAGGCTGTACTGTCGGGCTGTCCTTTGCTGGACCAAACCAAGGCCAGCATATAGGCACGCCACCACGAATGGCTTTTACACCATTAAAGATAGCGTCATCACTCATCCAAATTACAGGGGCAGAATTGGTCGGCGTGAAGCTTAATAATTGTGCGCCAAACAGGCTGATACTTGCATGTGCTTTTGGGTGAGCAATATGAAGATACTTAAGACCATTACTTGTGATAAGACTAATGTGTTTGGCTAACTGTATTTGATCCGTGATTGTATCGTGATATGACATAAAATCCCCAAAATAGAAAAGGCGACCCTGTGGCCGCCTTTAAAATTATAATCCAATTAACTTTGAATTATAAATCAAGTTTAATTATTTAGCGCTCATCAGTAGGATAGCGTTATCTAACATACGGTTAGAGAAGCCCCACTCATTGTCATACCAAGACATAACTTTAACAAGTTTACCTTGAACTTTAGTTTGAGTCGCATCAAAGTTAGATGTGTGTGCATCGTGGTTGAAGTCGATAGAAACTAGAGGTTCGTTGTTTACAGCTAGTGCACGCGCTAGGATTGGATCCGCAGCTACTGCATCAGTGATAAGTTGGTTGATTTCTTCAGCAGAAGTATCACGGCCAGCTTCGAAAGTAAGGTCAACTAGAGATACGTTGATAGTTGGTACACGTACCGCCATACCTTGGAATTTGCCTTGTAGTTCAGGAACTACTAAACCAACAGCAGCAGCAGCACCCGTGCTTGTTGGGATCATGTTCATTGCCGCAGCACGAGCACGATATAGATCTGAGTGATATACATCAGATAGACGTTGGTCATTTGTATAAGCATGGATTGTAGTCATCATGCCGTTAACAATACCAACGTTGTCATTTAAGATTTTAGCAATTGGAGCTAGACAGTTAGTAGTACAAGAAGCGTTTGAAACAACTGTCATGTCAGCTGTTAATACGTCTTGGTTAACACCATAAACGATTGTAGCATCAACGTTTTTACCAGGAGCAGAGATAAGAACTTTCTTAGCGCCGCCGTCAAGGTGTGCTTGACAAGCTTCCTTACTAGCGAAGATACCAGTACATTCTAGTACTACATCAACACCTAACTCACCCCAAGGTAAGTCTTTTGGATTGCGTTCTGAAAAAGTCTTGATACGGTCACCGTTGATGATTAGTGCTTCAGCATCAAAATCAACAGTACCAGGGAAACGACCATGTGCAGTATCATATTTAGTTAGGTGAGCATTGATTTTTGAATCACCTAGATCGTTGATTGCAACGATTTCTAGATCTTGCTCTTTACCACCTTCGTAGAATGCACGAAGTACGTTTCTGCCGATTCGACCATAACCATTGATTGCTACTTTAATTGTCATAACTTGTATCCATTAAATGTAAGTTTGAATTAATAATCTTGCTTGGTTGTAAATTTACAAGATTTTGATGGAAAGACAAGAATAAATACCAAGATTTATGCGTTGAATCACAAAATGTTGCAAATTTACGAAAATTAACTGATTTGTGTCAATTTTGTATGTTTTTTTGTACTATTTATTACAAAAAATAAATAATCTAGATCACAAATTGAGATAATAGACGGCTTTACTGGCATGGATATTTCCCTGAAGTGTTATTTGGTTTCATTTGTAACCGTGAAGAGTTCTGACTAAGTGTCTTATTTTCATTGTTTTTTAAACATATAGATAAAATTAAGCTGTATTTGTTTGAATAATACAAATATTCACTTTAGTGGAGTATAGACAAGCGTAGATAAAAACCAATTAAACCGAATTATTGTTATACGGAGTATTCTCGCATCTTAATATTGATAGCGTATAATGGTGCTAGGTTTACTATTTAAGGTGTCAAATGACAGCACAACACATTCTGCAATTAGGCCAAATGATTGGTCTTAGCTGTACCGAATTAAACGCCAATGGCGAAGAACAAGCGTTACCAGCAACGCTAATTACTCAAGCATTGGCTGATTTTGGTTTTACAGACGAATTAGACGTAAAACTGGAAGAAGAAATTAAGCAGTTTTGGTTACACGCATTACCACCTGTGATCATAGCGGATGAATCGGCGATGATTCAATTTGATCTGCATCTGCCTATTGAGTTTGTAACTGAAGATTTGATCTGGGAAATAAGAGCAAATCAAGCTGTCATTGAGACAGGTGAATTTACACCTATCGAATGGTCGTTAAATGGTATTTATCATTTGCATGATATGGAAATGCAAAGCTATCAAATGAGTCTAGAGCAGCCGCTTGCTGTTGGTGCTTATCAATTGGTTATTCTTGACCAAGGTAGTGAAGAACCGTTAGGTGAAACTTGGGTGTTTAATCCACCTGCGACATTAGCATCTGTTAATGTCACTGCAGCGAAACCCACAACTGTGACGGCATTACCGACAACTGATACATTACTGAATCAATTGTACGCACGTGCACTGTCTACTGTGTCAGCCGTTACTGATAACGCTGACGCTGAACAGTCTTTACAAGCGCAATTGCAACGTCATTTTAATGTTGAGAAAGAGCAAGAAGAATTTGCAATTACGCTAACAAACGTGAGGGAAACAGCTGCGCTATATCAAACACATTTAGCACAATATTTAGCTGCGCATGTTAATGGTGGTGTGACTGCTTCTCGACAAGAAACACAAACGGTTGAATGGCAAGATATCAATCGTGACAGCTATGATTTTTACTTATGGTTATTAGTATCGATAAATGACAAGAAGAACAGCGCCTCGTTATTACGGGATGTTGATTTTTCGAGTAATAGCGCGAACGCGGGTTCATTTACTGCTTGGTTATTAGCGGATTATGGACTTGCGCATTGCGAATTAGATAATGCATTGGTCAGTGGTGTTGTAAAAGGTATTAACAGCTATCAACTTCGCCAAGATAACTATGCGGCGTTTCGTGCGCTTATTGATTTTACAACTGTACAGTCAGCAGGGTTAGTGATTAATCAGCCATTATCAATTATGCAGCAATGGCTAACGCTTGGTGACGCTGGAATATGGCAGAATCATGAGTTTAATGAATTATTGAGTATTATCTTATTAAGCTGCGAACGTCATGTTTGTGCTTGTTATTATCAAACGGATAATGCGCTGCCTATCGAGTTAACTGCTTATTTAGAAGGGCGTGGTATTCAACCGTTATCACTATAATGGGCTAGCCTTTATTACCGTACTAAAGCCTGACTGATGAGAGTATGTGTTTATAGCTCTCGTCAGTAAACTCTTGCTCTCTTATTTGTTCTGCTATTCTTGTTGCTAATACTTCTAAACGCGTCTTTTTAATTTGCGATATTTTGTTGTGCGTGAATAGCGTCAGATTTATATTTTCAACCTCTAAAATAATAGCCACATGTGACCATAAATATGCGAGGTCATAATTTCTTTGATGCATATAAGCAGTGATTAACCCATATATAAGCTTTGTTGTCATTTCGGGATCATCACCGAGTAGGTGAATACCTTTTAATAAATTAATGATGACTTTGCCGGTATTGTTGCCATAAATATTAGCAATGGCGAAATACAATACTGGATCATCAAAGATTTGTTTTTTAGATATAGCGATAAAGCGTCGTTTTGCCGCTTCATTATTATGAGTGACCCAATGGTAATTGAGGATATACGGATTATCGCTGCTAAGTGTCTGTTTTTCTAATGCGAGTAATTCATCATAAGTACTTAACATTGCCGAAACTCGTAGGGTTTTTAATTCTGGGTGCGTTCTTGGCTCGATTAGCGCTGCAATTTTTATACATTCTTGATAAGTACTGAGGGATGTTAATAGTGAATACTGTGTTTGTTCCGTCTCATCCTGCTTTAGGTTAAAACGGGCACTGATAAGACTTTCTCTTTCTCTTTGGCACCATGGATCTGAATTCAGATCTTGGCAGAGCGCATCATCATTTTCACATATAGTCACTACACCGCCTGAATCACCACACGCTGTCAATAAACTGGTAATAGCAATAACTGGAATTAAACGACTAATAGAGAATATACGATACATAAAAATAAGTTTAAACGAGTGATTTCGCCACACTACCATAGATTGAGTAATTGTGTCTAACTCCGCTTTTAAATTACTTAGGTAGCTAAAACTATCGATGTTGTGCTGAATTGATGGGTCATAGCTTCGGTCATAAAGTGAGCAAGCGGAAAAAGTAAAGTCGTTACTATTTCATTGTTAAATTTTTGTGTTTTGAATGAAAGCAAAAAAGTAAAAAAAGACCTAATTCACATGATTAATTGGTAAGTTAGCGGTTATTTTTGTATGATTACGTTATCTAACTGATTAAAAACCAGCCGTTGGTTAACTGACTGTTGTTTTAATGTTTCTTACATGTAGTTGTGATTAAAAGGGAAAAAAGATGCCATCTGAAAGTCATTTGTTGAACTGGCAAGAGAGCCAAGAACTCGCAGAATCTATGCTACCGTTGTTAGGAAAGCTGTACCGTAATAAAGGCGTTGAAGTATTAATTTATGGTCGCCCATTGCAAAATGCCACAGCAATTGATCTCCAAAAAGCACACCGCGTAGTGAAACGTCATGAAGGACGTATATTACGTTTCACTGAAACTTTCCCATTACTGCAAATTATCAGCGAATTACCTATTAGCAATGCTCAAATTGATATCGGTCGCTTGGCTGTACGCTATTGGACTGATAATAAAGATTCTACTGGTATCGACGCGTTCTTACGTGCTGAATTAGCACCTGCATTAAATAACGATATCCAGACTGAACCACGTGATGTTGTTTTATATGGCTTTGGCCGCATTGGTCGATTACTTGCGCGTTTACTTGTTGATAAAACGGGTGAGAGCAACTTATTACGTTTACGTGCAATTGTTGTACGTGGCGGTCCTGGCGATATCGAGAAGCGTGCTTCTTTATTACGTCGTGATTCAGTACATGGTCAGTTCAATGGTACGATTGATATTGATGAAGAAAACAATGCAATCATTGCTAACGGTACTTACATCAAGATCCTTTATTCAAATGGTCCTGATCAAATTGATTACGCTGCGCATGGTATTAAGAATGCACTTGTAGTCGATAACACGGGTATTTGGCGTGATACTGATGGCTTAGGTCTTCACTTAAAAGCTAAGGGTACTGAAAAAGTATTACTCACAGCCCCTGGTAAAGGTGACATTAAAAATATCGTTTATGGTGTTAACCATACTGATATTTTATCTGAAGATAACATTGTATCGGCAGCAAGCTGTACAACGAATGCAATCACACCGGTACTGAAAACAATCCAAGATAGATATGGTATTGCAAACGGTCACGTTGAAACTGTGCATTCATATACCAATGATCAAAATTTGATTGATAACTTCCACAAAGGTGATCGTCGTGGCCGTGGTGCTGCAATGAACATGGTATTAACGTCAACAGGCGCAGCATCGGCTGTAGCAAAAGCACTACCTGAATTAAAAGGTAAGCTGACTGGTAACGCAATCCGTGTACCAACACCAAACGTATCAATGGCAATCATTAACTTAAACCTTGAGAAAGAAGTTGAAAGAGAATCTCTAAACAGCTACTTACAAGAAATGTCTTTAAGTTCGCCATTACACAATCAAATTGATTTTAGTACGTCTAAAGAACTTGTCTCAACAGACATGGTCGGTAGCCGTTTCTCTGGCATTGTTGACTCATTAGCAACAATTGCTGAAGGTAATCGCGCTATATTATACGTTTGGTATGATAATGAGTTTGGTTATAGCTGCCAAGTATTACGTGTAATGCAAAAAATGGCTGGCATCGAGATGCATGAATTTGCATAAGTAAATTGTTTATTAAGATTGTTTAATAAGAACGTTATTAAGGAAGCCAATTGGCTTCCTTTTTTGTTTATAGCAAACTCTGTTCGATTATGTGAATCGAGTAATATGCGAGCGCTGTTATAGTTTAAATCGGTGCGTATTTATAGTAGGGTTGTTGTATATTTTATTATTTAGCAGGGGACGCCCCCTGAGTATTAACCAAGGACGTAAAGATGTCAGTTGATAAGTTACTTGAAAGTATGACCCCTGAAGTATATGAAAAGCTTAGAACGGCGGTAGAGCTCGGTAAGTGGGAAAACGGTGTAGTATTGACACCGGCACAAAAAGATAGCTCACTGCAAGCTGTGATGCTATATCAGTCACGTTTCAATACTGAACCTGAGCACTTTACAATTGGTACTGATGGCGAAATAGCCATGCTTAAAAAAGCGGTGTTAAAGCAACAATTCAGAGATAAAAAAGCAGCGCAGGAAGAAGAAATTTTACGCGTTGATGTTGACTGATCTATATAGGCTTGTAATAAGGTATCGGGTTGTGGAGTATAAGATATTAAATCGTAGACCTAAAAAAACCAGCCTTACGCTGGTTTTTTTAGAGCCTCGTGATTAACGGGCACGGAAGACGATACGACCTTTAGATAAATCGTAAGGTGTTAGTGCTACAGTTACTTTATCACCAGTAAGAATTCGAATGTAGTTTTTACGCATTTTACCTGAGATATGCGCAGTAACAACGTGGCCGTTTTCTAATTCAACACGAAACATTGTGTTAGGAAGTGTATCTAGAACTGTACCTTGTAGTTCAATGCTGTCTTCTTTTGCCATGAGTCCTCTTAAAATTTAATTATAATAGCTATATTTGACCGCAAGATGATGCCAGATTTACGCTTGCCTGTATATATTATAGGTAAGATATTTACTATTTATTTTTAAAACGCTTTATTATTGACTCTTAGGCTGGATTAGCCCTGCCACTTTCCAGCCATCAAGCGCTCATGTGGGTTAAATTTAACCTTGTAATTCATCTTGCTACACTGATCAATTTGATAGCCTAAATATAGCCATTGCTTGTTTGTCGCCTTTGCTAATAAAAGCTGCTGTAAAATAGCATAGGTACCTAGGGAGTTGTGTAGATAATCGGGGTCATAAAAGCAATACATGGCGCTCATGCTATTAAGCATCACATCGGTTACTGCTACCGCGATAAGGGTATCATCAAGGTAAAATTCAAGAAAGGTGGGTGTTAACCAAGCGCTGGAAATAAAACCATCATACTGAGACTGACTGGCGGGGAACATAGCGCCATCACTGTGTAAGGTATTAATGTAACGTTCGTATAATGGATAATAATCCGATTTTGGCTGATGGCTAACTCGCATTTCAATGTACTTATTTTTGTTGAGTAAACGTTTCTGGCTTTTACTTGGTTTAAATAATTGGCTATCTATACGAATAGATTGGCAAGCTTGGCACGTTTGACAGTGTGGTCGGTATACGTCATTACCACTGCGACGAAAGCCGTTGAGTAATAGGACTTCATAACCTGCTTGGTTGTGTAATTGTTCATCTTGGACAACAAGAACTTGTTCTTGCTGTTCGTGAAGGTAACTGCAAGGCATGGATGGTGTTAAGGCGACTTTAATCATATTGTTGCTTCCTATCTACTGGCCTTATCTATTAAGTCTAATACAAGCGCCTGAGGCTGCCATAGATGCTGGTTTGCGGTTACGGTTCGGTTATTGAGTTGCTTGATAAATGTGTCACGGCTAATTTCTGTTGCTCCTAATGAAGCCAAGTGTTCATTATGTAATTGGCAGTCGATCAATTTACAGCCAATATTAGTCAGATGTTGCTGTAGACCGATGAAGGCGATCTTAGAGGCATCGGTAACTGTATGAAACATCGACTCCCCACAGAAAATATCGCCAATATATAAGCCATATAAACCGCCAACTAATTGCTCGTCTTGCCAGACTTCAATAGAGTGTGCGAAGCCCATTTCATGCAGTTGTAAATACGCATTTTGCATCGTATCTGTTATCCAAGTATCACTTGAATCGCCACGTGGTTCAGCGCAAGATTCAATAACCTCTGAAAATGCATGGTTGATAGACAGGCTAAATTTTTGGCGACGATAAGATTTACGTAAGCTACGTGATATGTGCATTGCCCCCGGAGTTAATACCATGCGTTGACTCGGTGACCACCAAAGAATAGGCTGATCTTCTTCAAACCAAGGGAAGATACCTTGTTGATACGCACTCACAAGCCGTTCAGGGCTGAGATCTCCACCCATAGCAAGTAAACCATCGGGTTCAGTTAACGCGGTGTTGACTGATGGGAAATAAGTTAAGTCGTGATTAAGTTCAGGTAAATAGATTGGCATATAGGGGGATCTTGAAAAAGGGGGATGCTTGAAAAAGGTGATACCTTGGGTATCACCTTAGCAGAATAAACGGATTAATCACCTAATCCATCAAGAAAACGTTCGGCATCTAATGCAGCCATACAGCCTGTTCCAGCTGAAGTAATTGCTTGACGGTAAATGTGGTCAGAAACATCACCAGCCGCAAATACACCAGGGATAGTTGTTTGCGTCGCGAAGCCTTCTGTGCCTGAATTTACTTTCAAGTAGCCATCTTTCATGGTTAATTGATCAGTGAATAAATCCGTGTTTGGTTGATGACCGATAGCGATAAAGGCACCCATTACATCAAGGTCGTTGGTTTCGTCTGTTCGTGTATCACGCATACGGACACTGGTTACACCCATCTCATCACCTAATACTTCATCAAGTGTTTTGTTGAGGTGCAATGTAATATTACCGTTGGCTACTTTTTCTTGTAAGCGCTTAGTTAAGATCTTTTCACTGCGGAATTCTTCACGACGGTGAATTAAATGCACTTCAGAAGCTATATTTGATAGATAAAGCGCTTCTTCAACCGCGGTATTACCACCACCAACAACAGCCACTTTTTGATTGCGGTAAAAGAAACCATCACAGGTCGCACAAGCTGATACGCCACGGCCTTTAAATGCTTCTTCTGAAGGTAAACCAAGGTATTTCGCTGATGCGCCAGTACAAATGATGAGTGCGTCGCATGTGTACTCAACATCATTGCCTTTTAATTTAAATGGGCGCACTGATAAATCAACATCGTTGATATGATCAAAAATGATTTCAGCTTCAAAACGCTCAGCGTGTGCTTTCATACGCTCCATCAATGCAGGACCCGTTAGCCCTTCTGCATCACCCGGCCAGTTTTCAACTTCAGTCGTAGTGGTTAGCTGACCACCTTGCTGCATTCCGGTGATTACTACAGGGTTTAGATTTGCACGAGCAGCATAAACCGCTGCGGTGTATCCTGCTGGACCTGAGCCTAATATAAGTAGACGGCAGTGTTTTGTATTACTCATTACGATTCCTTAATACCAATAATTGAGGTCAATTGTAAAAACTTTGTGGCGCGGGGTAAATAGTAGAGTAAAAATATAATTTTAAAATGCATAATAATGCAAAAATAGTGAAAACCGCGATTCAGCTATATATTTTGCATATAGCCCCTTTCAATGGAATTAATGTTCTGTTAATGTCTACTTAAACCAACGAAACGTCTATTTTGATGGTTGGGACATAAAACATCGATGTTAGCCTATTGTTATGTAAGCAACGTCTTTGTAAATATTATGTTTCTTTAGAGACGGGAACACATAACATAAGCCTCGTAAATTGAATTATTGTAGGCTATTATAATCTTGGTTAGGATTTAGCTAGTACTTTAAGTTAGTTCTAACTATTGCGTATTCAAATGAATGGATTATTTGAAAAACAAAGTTTTACTGGGATGTAAAAGGGTGGAAATGATGATGGAAGTAAAAACTCGACCAATGAAGGAACTAGATCGAATCGACCGTAATATTCTTAATGAATTACAAAAAGACGGCCGAATTTCCAATGTAGAGTTGTCGAAACGTGTAGGTTTAAGCCCTACGCCGTGTTTAGAGCGTGTTCGACGCTTAGAACGCCAAGGATATATTACAGGTTATACCGCAATTCTAAATCCACAATTTTTGGATGCTTCATTGCTTGTTTTTGTTGAAATCACTTTAAATCGTGGTGCTGCTGATGTATTTGAGCAATTCAATAAAGCAGTTCAAGAGCTTGAAGAAATCCAAGAATGTCATTTAGTATCTGGCGACTTCGATTATTTATTAAAAACACGTGTATCTGATATGTCAGCTTACCGTCGTTTACTTGGTGAAACGTTATTACGTTTACCGGGTGTTAATGACACACGTACTTATGTTGTTATGGAAGAAGTAAAACAAAGTAACCGTTTAGTTATTAAAACGCGTTAATTTAACTTATAGCACATAATCTTTTAGCGTAATCCTAGATTAACGCAAATAAAATGATAAATAATCAACAAGCGGCATATTGCCGCTTGTTTTGTTTCTAGCATTTATTTAAAGTTGATAGCTCATATACCCAAGTTACCTTCATTCGGTTTGCTGATTGTGCATCTTGCTGTAACTTGGGTATAGTAGATAACGTAAACCGTCGCCTTCAAGAGTCATAAATCAAGATGAACAAATTTAATTTAGCTATTCCCTCTAAATATCTTGCCCCATTATCTGGTATTCAGCGCGTTTTTGAAGTTGGATTCATTTTTTCTACTTTTATTGCTTGCTATGCAATGGTTGCATTAGTGACTTTTGACCCAGCTGATCCATCATGGTCCCAAACAAGTTGGGAAGGCCCTGTAAAGAATGCTGCGGGCTCATTAGGTGCGTGGATGGGGGATGTTTTATTTTTCACTTTTGGTATTTATGCTTATGCAATACCACTCGCATTTGTCTCATTGGCTTGGTTTATATTTTGGCGTCCGAGACAGCTTGATGAAATAGACTTCTTTACTGTTGGTTTACGTATGATTGGCGCATTATTGCTGTTAATCGGTGTTTGTGGACTGGCATCTGTTAATTTTGATGATCTTTATTACTTTTCATCTGGTGGTTTAATTGGAGATGTCGTTGAACAAGCGATCAGTGAGTTATTTGGTATATTGGGTTCAACACTTATTTTACTGAGCTTTGTTGCGATTGGTTTTACCCTGTTAACAGGGATATCCTGGTTAACAATTGTTGATATGCTTGGTGCTGGAGTGATAAATGCCTGCCAATTTATTGTCGATAAAGTGCAAATACTCAGTAATCGCACTGCGAAAAAGGAAATAAAGAAAGACACCTTGGTATCTGAGGATGAATCTCAAATAAATACACTGCATATTCCAGCTGTACAAACATGTGTTCCGCCTGTAAATACTCAGGTTGAAAGCGAAAAAGTGATGCCTGAGCAAGTGGATAAGTCACTGACCGATGAATATAATGATACAACTAATATGTCATTCACGGCTGTTGATGAAGTTATACCACGCCAAGAGCCGTCAATATCTGCATTCGATGAGCATATGCAGGACGATTATTCAGCAAGTTATGATATTCAAGATGACAATAATAGTGTTATCGAAACTCAAAATGTACATGCGCAAAGCTTTAATAACGAAAGTGCGGAAGAATCGATTATCGTAGAGCAAAGCACCGACCTGCAACTGGATGAGCCTGCTTTAGCGCCAGTATTCCAAATTAATAATAATGGCTCTGATAATGGTTTTGAAATTGTCGGTGACCAAGTTGTATCAACGAACCCGCTGCAATTTAAAGAAAAGCCGTTAACCTTGCTACCGGGTTTAGAGTTATTAGATAAGCCTGATAAGAAAATTAATCCGATATCTCAAGCTGAACTAGACCATGTTGCGCGATTAGTCGAAGAAAAATTACTCGAATTTAATATTAAAGCACAAGTTGTCGATGTACACCCAGGACCCGTTATTACGCGTTTTGAACTAAATTTAGCACCAGGTATTAAAGTCAGTAAGATTTCGGCATTATCGAAAGATTTAGCCCGCTCATTATCTGCAATGAGTGTTCGTATTGTCGAAGTTATCCCAGGAAAATCGGTTATTGGTCTTGAACTGCCGAACAAGTATAGAGAAACCGTGTTTCTTTCTGATGTGATGTCGAGTCCATCATTTACGGAAGCTAAATCAAAAACTTCAATGGTATTAGGTCATGATATTGCAGGTGATTCTGTGGTAGTTGATCTGGCAAAAATGCCACATCTATTGGTTGCGGGTACTACGGGCTCGGGTAAATCGGTTGGTGTGAACGTGATGATTATGAGTTTACTTTATAAGGCCTCGCCAGAAGAAGTACGCATGATCATGATTGATCCTAAAATGTTGGAACTTTCGGTGTATGAAGGTATCCCACATCTATTAACTGAAGTTGTTACCGATATGAAAGATGCGGCTAATTCGTTGCGCTGGTGTGTGGGTGAGATGGAACGTCGTTATAAATTATTATCAGCGGTAGGCGTTCGTAACCTCGCTGGCTTTAATAGTAAAATACAACAAGCTATTGATGCTGGTCAGCCAATACTCGATCCATTATGGAAGCCGGGCGATAGTATGGACGAGACTGCACCAGCCTTGATTAAACTGCCTGCGATTGTGGTTATCGTGGATGAGTTTGCCGACATGATGATGATTGTCGGTAAGAAAGTTGAAGAGTTAATAGCACGTATAGCCCAAAAAGCCCGTGCTGCCGGTATCCATTTAATCTTAGCGACCCAGCGCCCTTCTGTTGATGTGATCACGGGGTTAATTAAAGCTAATATTCCAACGCGTATTGCGTTTCAAGTATCAAGTAAAATTGATTCTCGTACCATTCTTGATCAAGCTGGTGCTGAGACACTATTAGGTATGGGTGATATGCTGTATCAACCAGCTGGTACCAGTGTGCCAATTCGTGTTCATGGTGCATTTGTTGACGATCATGAAGTCCATCGTGTTGTAGCTGATTGGAAATTACGTGGTGAACCGAATTATATTGACGAAATTTTAAATGGTGAAGCAACGGCTGATACTTTATTACCCGGTGAAGTCGCAGAAGGTTCATCTGATGTTGATGAGTTATTTGACCAAGCGGTATACCATGTCACAGAAACACGCCGAGGTTCAGTATCGGGCGTACAACGTAAATTTAAAATCGGTTATAACCGAGCTGCACGTATCGTCGAAGAGATGGAAGTGCAGGGTATTGTGAGTTCACCAGGACATAACGGTAATCGAGAAGTATTGGCGCCACCGCCTCCGAAGGATTAATTTATGAAACAGAAAATATCATTAAAAAAAATCGTAGCAACTGCAGTACTAATGACCGCATCAATGGTTACGCACGCACAAAGTGTTAAAGAAGAGCTACAAGGTCAACTTGCTCAGTTAAAACCATTTAGTGCTGATTTTACACAAACAGTTACGTCTGCTGAGGGGGATAACTTATCGATAGCCCAAGGCTCTATGCAATTGCAGCGCCCGAATCAGTTTCGCTGGGAGACCGTGTCACCTGATGAGCAATTGATTGTCTCGAACGGTGAAAGTTTGTGGTTTTACAATCCATTTGTTGAACAAGTTAGTATTTACTCACTTAAAGATGCGATTGCAAATACACCCTTTATGTTAATTGCAGGCTCAGAGCAAGCTGCATGGAGAAATTATCGCGTTACTAAAAAAGCGGGAGTGTATACTGTTATCACGCCTAATGATCCGGCTGCGGCTGTATTCACTTTACAATTTAAGCAAGGTGAAATGTCACAATTTTCAGTACAAGAGCAACAAGGTCAACATAGCCAGTTTGTGCTTACAAATCGTAAGACAATGAATAAGATGGATCCTGCGTTGTTTAACTTTATTATCCCGGAAGATACAGATATAGATGATCAACGCTAATGAATAATACGATGTCACTTGATTTTAGTCCTGATTTTCAACCATTAGCAGCAAGAATGCGACCAGAGAAAATGTCGCAATATATTGGTCAAACTCACATTCTTGGTGAGGGTAAACCTTTACATCGTGCATTACTGGCTGGTCATGCTCACTCAATGATTTTATGGGGGCCACCTGGTACAGGTAAAACCACGATTGCAGAGATGATAGCCCATTACTGTGATGCCAAAGTAGAGAGGGTACATGCCGTTACATCGGGTATCAAAGATATACGTTTAGCGATAGAAAAAGCCAAAGATAATGCTATTCAAGGCTACCGGACCATCTTATTTGTGGATGAAGTACATCGCTTTAATAAAAGTCAGCAGGATGCATTTTTACCGCATATCGAAGATGGCACTATTATCTTTATTGGTGCTACGACTGAAAACCCGTCATTTGAATTAAACAACGCATTATTATCACGTGCGCGTGTTTATGTGTTGAAGAAGTTAACCGCTGACGAAATCCAACAAGTTGTTGATCAAGCACTGACTGATACGCGTGGTCTTGCTAATGTTAAATTTAACTTTGCACCTGGCGTGAAAGAGAAGCTATGCGAATTGGTCGATGGTGACGCTAGAAAGAGTTTAAATTACCTTGAACTGTTAAATGACATGGCTGAAGACGAAGGGCAAGGCAAGCTTGTTACCCTCGAAAGACTGATGTCTGTAGTCGGCCGTAAAGTGAATAGTTTTGATAACAAAGGTGAGCTTTATTACGACCTGATGTCTGCTCTGCATAAATCAATTCGTGGTTCATCACCTGATGCCGCCTTATATTGGTTCGCACGTATGCTGGCCGGTGGTTGTGATCCACTGCATGTTGCAAGGCGTTTACTGGCTATTGCGTCAGAAGATATTGGCAATGCTGATCCAAGAGCAATGCAAGTTGCGGTATCTGCATGGGATTGTTTTAGTCGTGTTGGTGCCTATGAAGGCGAACGAGCAATAGCCCAAGCTATTGTGTACCTAGCATCTGCTGCAAAAAGTAATGCTGTGTACACGGCATTTTCGCAGGCCAAGATGTTAGTACAAGAACAACCAGATTTTGATGTACCTATGCACTTACGTAATGCGCCAACCAAGCTAATGTCCGATCTTGGTTATGGTGATGACTATCGTTATGCCCATGATGAAGTAGGTGCGTATGCACCAGGCGAATGTTATATGCCAGAAGCATTACAAGGTACTAAGTTATACCATCCTGTAGATCGCGGTGTTGAAAAGCAAATTAAGCAAAAACTTGATTACTTGCATCAGCTCGATATCAGTAGTCCAAGAAAACGTTATAAATAAACGCAGAACTATCAATTCATAAAGCAGGGTACTATTAATGAATAATTTAGCTTTATACGGTTTTGTTGCACTTGGCGGTGCAACTGGTGCGGTATTACGGACTTTTATTGCTCAAACTGCAACCGCAGTTCTGGGGAAGGGGTTTCCTTACGGCACATTAATTGTCAATATTATCGGTTCATTATTGATGGGCGTGTTATTCGCTCTACTTGATGACAACATCATTGCAGAAACACCTTGGCGCCAACTCATTGGCTTAGGTTTCTTAGGCGCATTGACGACATTTTCGACATTTTCGATGGATTCATTGTTGCTATTACAAGATGGTAATTGGTTAAAAGCAGGGCTAAATGTATCTTTAAACGTATTCGTGTGTATTTTTGTTGCATATTTAGGTATGCGCTTAGTATTTCGAGCATAAAGACCCGTATTTTAAGTATAAATATCGTGATGAAAGAGTAAATACACGTTAAAATAATACGTGTTAATAATACCAACAGATATTTTGGGCCCTGTGCAAGGAAATCGCACTCAGGTCGAAATAAAACAAGCAGAGTAGGTAAAGAATGTTAGATCCTAAATTTCTTCGAGCAGACTTAGAAGAAGCTAAACAGCGTTTAGCGAGCCGTGGTTTTGAACTAGACGTTGATACAATCAAATCATTAGAAGAACAACGTAAAGCATTACAGATCCGTACAGAGCAATTACAGAATGATCGTAACGTACGTTCTAAATCCATTGGTAAAGCAAAAGCAAGTGGTGAAGATATTCAGCCACTATTAGCTGAAGTTGGTAAATTAGGCGAAGAACTTGATGCGGCAAAATTAGAGCTTACTGAATTATTAGCTCAAATCGAAGCAATTGCATTATCGCTACCAAACCTACCACATCCATCTGCACCACTAGGTAAAGATGAAGATGACAATGTAGAGCTAAAGCGTTGGGGTCAACCAAAAGAATTTGATTTTGAAATTAAAGATCACGTTGATGTAGGTGAAGCGCTTGGCGGTCTAGATTTTAAAAATGCAGTTAAGATTACCGGTTCACGTTTCATTGTTATGCGTGGCCAAATTGCACGTATGCACCGTGCTATCGCGCAATTTATGCTTGATACACACACTGAAGAACACGGTTATACAGAATTATACGTTCCTTACCTTGTTAACAGTGATTCGTTATACGGTACGGGCCAATTACCAAAATTTGGTGAAGATCTGTTCCACACAAAGCCTGCAACAGAAGAAGGTCAAGGTCTAAGCCTGATCCCAACTGCTGAAGTACCAGTGACTAATACTGCACGTGATACCATTACTGACGAAGCGGATCTACCTGTACGTCTAACGGCGCACACACCTTGTTTCCGTAGTGAAGCTGGTTCTTACGGTCGTGATACACGAGGTTTAATTCGTCAGCATCAGTTTGATAAAGTTGAGATGGTGCAATTAGCACACCCTGAAAAATCATACGAAGCACTTGAAGAGATGCGTCAGCACGCTGAAAACATCTTAATTAAGCTTAATTTACCTTATCGTGTAGTAACCTTGTGTACTGGTGATATGGGCTTTGGTGCAGCGAAAACATACGATCTAGAAGTATGGGTTCCTGCACAGAAAACGTATCGTGAAATTTCTTCAGTATCTAACTGTGAAGATTTCCAAGCTCGTCGTTTACAAGCTCGTACACGTCTTAAAGACAATAAGAAGCCAGTATTATTACATACACTAAACGGCTCGGGTTTAGCGGTAGGTCGTACGTTAGTCGCGATTCTAGAGAACTATCAACTTGCTGATGGCCGTGTTGAAGTACCTGAAGTATTACAAGGCTACATGGGCGGTCTAACGCATATGGGTTAATGCCATCTAGCTAATGGCTTAAACAAGTACAACAAGAGCCCCACTGGTTATTATCAGTGGGGCTTTTTTCTTTCGTTACTGTACAATCTAATTGATAAAACACTATGATATCGTCTTAACCCAAGGGATAATTACCCCCTGTTATTCCTTTATTAATCCTGACGTTATGATGAAGTTTATCTGTTCTATCCTGTTGTTACTATCGTTGACTGCTTGTGTGCAACAACCCCAGTCTAATTGCCAATGTGAACCTGTCACAGTTAACGCTAAACCCGCTTTGCGACAAAACAAATTCTATGATCAGCAGGCCTTTGAAAAGTTAATTATTGCTTTTACCAGTAAAGTTAAGAAGCAATGGGGTGACGATGATTATTTGAGCGCCAGTAAGCATCAATATGTTAAATATATCGATGGCTACCGCACCCGTGCCCACATCGACTTTGACGATGGTAAGATTTATGTTAGTACCATTGCCTCTTATCAACCAAAACAACATCTGAAGCGTGCTATTGTTGAAACCCTACTTATGCCTGCAGATCCTTCCAAGGTCGAGCTGTTTAGTGATAAGCATATTGAGTTATCCGGTAAGCCATTTTTACTTGGTCAGGTAAAAGACCAAGATGGACGTGTGATTGAATGGTCTTGGCGAGCTAACCGTTTCGCGGAATATTTGCTGGAAAATAAGCTACAACATAAGCTACTCAAGCGCGGTAATGCCTATTATGTTGAAATTGACTTAGTACAGGACCATCTTGAGCAGCGTGAATATCAATATGCTCATTTGATCCGGCAGGCTTCACAGCGCTACGGTATTGCAGAAGATTTAATCTATGCCATTATCAAAACTGAAAGCAGTTTTAATCCTTATGCGGTAAGTCGTGCTGGCGCATATGGATTAATGCAAGTGATCCCAAAAACGGCCGGAGCGGATGTGTTTAATTTAGTTAAGCATAAATCTGGGATACCCTCCTCGGCATATTTATTTGATCCGGTTAATAATATTGATACTGGGACCGCCTATTTTTATATCCTTAAGAACCGCTATTTGAAAGATGTTAAGCATCCGACCACACTGCACTACAGCATGATCTCTTCTTATAATGGCGGGACTGGGGGAATGTTATCGACTTTTGATAGCGATCGTAAACGGGCGATGGCCGATCTGAATAAACTTCAACCTAACCAAGCTTACTGGGCGTTAACGAACAAGCATCCGAAGGAAGAAGCACGGCGTTATTTAGAAAAGGTATTGAAATATCAACAAGAGTTCAATCAAGGCAATCTATAAGCGGTTAGTTAATACGAACGAATGAGCGATTGCTGCTGACTGTAAGTGATAGCGGACTAGGGCAAGCAGGCCGCTATCATGATTAACAAAGACTTTTGTTATAAACACTTAGCTGGTTTAGGTAATCCGGCTATTTTGGTTGCTTGTTTCGCTGGGCCTTTAGGAAACAGCTTGTATAAATAGATGCTGTTACCTTTATCTGCTCCCAGTTTCTTCGCCATTGCTTTCACTAATGCGCGGATAGCAGGGGAGGTATTGTATTCAAGGTAAAAATTACGCACGAAATGAACGACTTCCCAATGAGCGGGGCTAAGGCTGATACCTTCTTGTTCAGCAATAATCGGCGCAAGTGCTTCACTCCAATCGCTAGAGTTAAGTAAATAACCCAGTTTGTCGGTTGCGATTTCTTGTTCATTGATAATTAACATAGGCATAAACTAATCGTAGAGGGAAAACAAAAAAGCCTCGTCAAACGAGGCTTTTCACTATTTGTTAATATAACTTAACTTCTTATGCCGCAGTATAACTTAAATTAATTCTCGATGAGTAGCATTTAAATTAACACGACTTAACAAATAAGGCGTTATATTTACTTTATTCACTAACAACGAGATTAGTCGTCGCTACCCATAATACCTAAGATTTGTAATAAGCTAACAAAGATATTATAGAGAGATAAAAAGATAGTTACAGTTGCTGAAATGTAGCTGGTTTCACCGCCATGAATGATTGAGCTTGTTTGCATCAAGATTGCAGCAGATGAAAACAGAATAAACATAGCACTGATTGCTAGACTAAGCGCTGGGATTTGTAGGAAGAAGTTACCAACCATAGCGATGAGTAGTACAACAAAACCAGCCATCATCATGCCGTTAAGAAAAGACATATCCTTCTTTGTTGTTAGCACATATGCAGACAGAGCAAAGAACGTAAATGCAGTACCAGCAAATGCCATTACAACAATGTCACCCATACCTGCACCTAAGTACCTGTTAATTAATGGGCCTACGGTATAACCTAAAAAACCGGTAAACATGAATACAAATAGAATACCCATTGAGTTGTTACGGTTCTTTTCTGTTAGGTACATTAAACCATACACACCGACTAAGGTAATGATGAAACCTGGAGAAGGTAAGTTTAATGTAACCACTGCGGCAGCAACTAATGCTGAAAACGCTAGTGTCATCGCTAATAGCATATAGGTATTTTTAAGTACCTTATTCGTCGCTAGTACGCTTGCTTGCGACTGAGTCTGAATCGTACGTTGTTGCATTGTGTCTTTTCCTTAAATAATTAACACTGCTTGTTAGAGTAGTAGTATACCCTAAAGTTCCGACATAATATGACGATATTGTTAATTTATAGCCAAATAAGTTAAAAACAAGTCTTTCTGCTTAAAAATGTGATTAAATTTCAAAAACACTTTATCTTTAGTTAAAACGCTGTATTATACGCTACATTGCTGCGGAGGGGTGGCAGAGTGGCCGAATGCACTGGTCTTGAAAACCAGCAGGGGTTAATAGCTCCTCGAGAGTTCAAATCTCTCCTCCTCCGCCATCTATATAGAGAAAGGCGCTATCTGAAAAGATAGCGCCTTTTTTGCATTTCAGCATCTATCCATTCTATTTTTCTGACATTGAGCATTGCCCGCGTTCTTGTTTTCATATCGTGATAAGTTTATTCATTTTGAATCTTCAATGATAAATAATTGTCTTCTGTTGTTGTATTACACTGCGAAGCGAGTGAAAAATAAACGGTTGAGGTATTGAATGTTATTTTTTAGCGTTTAGATATTTACAACGCTCAATCATATCTCTATTATACGCTTCATTGCTGCGGAGGGGTGGCAGAGTGGCCGAATGCACTGGTCTTGAAAACCAGCAGGGGTTAATAGCTCCTCGAGAGTTCAAATCTCTCCTCCTCCGCCATCTACATAGAGAAAGGCGCTATCTGAAAAGATAGCGCCTTTTTTGCATTCTAAGCTTATTTTTCTTTTATCACGTCACTGTTTCTTTTTCATTTAGCTATTATTCTTCAGTGTTATTCACTCTCACCGTTATTTTGGTGATAAACATATCGAATATGATGTTTTTTAAACACTTGCTGTACGCTGTCGCTAGGAAGTCGATCAAGTTGGTTTTATTTTGTGCGGTTATGGACTGTATTTTCTTTTTCCTTTACAACTTAGCGTTGTGACACTATTATACGCTCCATTGCTGCGGAGGGGTGGCAGAGTGGCCGAATGCACTGGTCTTGAAAACCAGCAGGGGTTAATAGCTCCTCGAGAGTTCAAATCTCTCCTCCTCCGCCATCTATATAGAGAAGGCGCTGTTCTGAAAAGAGCAGCGCCTTTTTGCTATCTAAGCCTCAGTAAATACTTAATCATATTTTATTCAGCCAGCTCGATCTGCGCTGCACGTTGTGCATTCCATAATTTTCGTTGTTCATAATAATAATCCCAAACACAAGGGCAGCATGCCCCACCGCCACAGCAATCATCGTCTGCAGGTGGGTAGGGTTTCTCTATTAATTGTGGTTGTGTTTTTTCCATGGATTTGTCCTTGTCACTTGCCTATATATAAAATGTAACATGTTTTTAACTGTAAATATCAAATCAATAGTGAGACTAATTAACCGTGTGATATTATTCAATAATAAATATATATATGTTTATTACATATATATAAACTTGTAATGCAGTGATTAAAATCGCCCTCTTTAGTATCAACAATTTTTTATTTTGCTAACTAGACCGCATTTTAGATTTAAAGTCATAAAGTTATTAAATTATTGATATATAATATCATATTATTATTTAGTATAAATACATTCGCTTTTATGGGTAACTTAAACGTAAAAATAACAACCTATTTTTGGCCATCTAATGTATTATGTTCTTTAGAAATTATGTGTATGCGGAGATATTCTTTTGATTAATGTATTCCTTGTCGATGATCACGAATTAGTCCGTACCGGGATTCGCCGAATTCTTGAAGATGTACGTGGTATTAAAGTCGTGGGTGAAGTTTCATGCGGAGAGGATGCCGTTCAGTTTTGTCGAGAAAATCAGCCTGATGTGATCTTGATGGACATGAACATGCCAGGAATTGGCGGATTAGAAGCGACTCGCAAAATTTTACGGAACAATGCTGATATTAAAATTATCGTATTAACGATACACACGGAAGAACCATTCCCAAGCAAAGTAATGCAAGCAGGTGGTGCAGGCTATTTAACTAAAAGTGCCGCACCTGAAGAAGTATTAGGCGCAATTCGTAAAGTGCATAGTGGGCAGCGTTATATTGCGCCTGAAATTGCACAACAGATGGCATTAAGTCAATTTTCGTCTGCAGATGAAAACCCTTTTCAAAGTCTGTCAGAGCGTGAATTACAAATCATGATGATGATCACGAAAGGGCAACGAGTGGTCGATATTGCCGAACAATTACACCTTAACTCTAAGACGGTTAATGCTTATCGCTATCGCTTATTCAGTAAGCTTAATATTAATGGTGACGTAGAGCTGACTCACCTTGCGATCAGGCACGGTATCTTAGATGCAGATACACTATAATTAAGTATGACCTTACTTAATTTCAATTGAGAAAGATGCCTTCGGGTGTCTTTTATTTTATGCCTTCAAAAGAACAATTCAATCATCAAGATTTCTTGAAAACCGTTTCACACCAACCCGGTGTTTACCGTATGTATGACCATAAAGATGTGGTTATTTACGTCGGTAAAGCGAAAGATCTACATAAACGCCTAAGTAGTTATTTTCGAAAAACCGTTGATCGTGAAAAAACCCGCGTATTAGTCACCCATATTACGAGTATTGATGTAACAGTTACTCACTCTGAAACCGAAGCATTAGTGCTTGAGCATACTTATATTAAACGCTATCAGCCACGTTATAATGTTTCATTACGTGATGATAAGTCTTACCCTTATATTTTGATAACCGATCATGAGCATCCACAACTAACGTCTATTCGTAATAAAAATAAGCGTAAAGGTCAATATTTTGGTCCCTATCCAAGTGGTAGTGCTGTACGTGAAAGTTTGCATTTAATGCAAAAGCTATTTCCTGTGCGGCAGTGTGAAGATAGCTATTATCAAAATCGATCACGTCCGTGTTTACAATTCCAACTTAAGCGATGTTTAGGCCCTTGTGTCAAAATGGATAATCCTGAGGAATATCAACAGCAGGTTGAGCTGGCTGCGCTATTTTTGAAAGGAAAAAATATTGATGTTATTAATGAATTGGTGGTTAAGATGGAGAAAGCCAGTCAACAGTTAGCATTTGAAGAGGCGGCTCGCTATCGCGATCAAATTCAAGCATTAAGAACGATTCAAGAACAGCAGTATGTGACATCTGATTTAGGTGAAATGGACGTTATCGGGTTTGCTTTTAAAAATGGTATAGCCTGTGTTCATTTGTTATTCGTACGTGCAGGTAAGGTGTTTGGTAGTCGCAGCTATTTTCCTAAAGTGCCTGCAAATACAGAAATGAGTGAAGTGATTCAGGCGTTTTTATTACAGTATTATTTGAATAAAGAGACTGAACAGGCGATCCCTAAGGAAATATTGTTAACAGAACTTGCTGAAGATAATGACTTGATTGAATCAAGTTTAAGTCAACTTGCAGGTCGTAGAATAAAGTTAACAAGCCCTAAGCGAGGGGATAGATCAAAGTTCTTAAGGTTGGCGCTTACTAACTCTGAAACAGCATTAACAACAAAATTAGCAACGAAAAGCACGGTACTTAATCGTTTTAAAGAATTAGAGAAAGTATTAAAATTTGATGGGAAAATCCAGCGTATGGAATGTTTTGACATTAGTCATACAGGCGGTGAACAGACGGTTGCTTCATGCGTTGTATTTAATCGAGATGGACCCAATAAAGCAGACTACCGGCTCTTTAATATCAGTGGGATTACGGGCGGGGATGATTATGCAGCGATGGCACAAGTATTGGATCGGCGCTTTAAGAAGGTTACCGAAATAGATAAAATACCTGATATTCTATTTATCGATGGTGGTAAAGGGCAAATGACACAGGCGGAGCAAGTGCTAACTCAATACGCTGATAATTTTACTGTTAAACGGCCCAAAATTATTGGTATTGCTAAAGGTGTGACGCGTAAAGCAGGCTTAGAAACATTAATCTTGTCAGGTGCGTTGGATAATGTACCTGATATAGAATTCTATTTACCCAGTGATTCAGCAGCTTTGCATCTTGTTCAGCATATTCGTGATGAATCTCACCGTTTTGCGATTACTGGTCATCGTGCTCGTCGTAATAAAGTTAAACGTACCAGCTCTTTAGAAAATATTGCTGGTGTTGGACCGAAGCGCCGCCAAGTATTACTTAAATTTATGGGGGGATTACAGCAGTTACGTAGTGCGAGTAGGGAAGAAATAGCAAAAGTACCAGGTATAAGTATTGATTTAGCAGAAAAAATTTATGATTCATTGCATCAATAAGCAAGATATAGGACTATAGGGATGTTTTAATTTCAAAAGCATGAGAATAATGAAAAACATACCAAATATTTTAACTTTGTTTCGCGTGATTTTAATTCCTTTTTTTGTTCTCGCGTTTTATTTACCAATTGAAAATTCGTTTTATATTGCTGCATGGATCTTTTTTGTTGCAGGTGCAACTGACTACCTTGATGGTTATTTAGCTCGACGTTGGGATGTATCAAGTAAACTGGGTGCTTTCCTTGATCCTGTCGCAGATAAAATAATGGTTATCACTGCATTAGTAATGGTTGCGGGTGATCACGACCGTATCGCGGCGACTGTCGGCGAACACAGTGCATTGTGGATCATGATCCCAACGCTTATTATGATTGGCCGAGAGTTGGCTATTTCTGGTTTACGTGAATGGATGGCTGACTTGGGCAAACGCGCTAATGTTGCTGTCGGTAATGCTGGGAAATGGAAAACAAGCTTTCAAATGATGGCGTTAGGTGGTTTCGTGTGGCAACAAGGCCCTTGGATGGTTTACCTTGCTTATATCGTGTTTTATGTCGCAATGGTGTTAACAGTTGTTTCTATGGTGCAGTACTTTTCTGCTGCATGGGGCGAGTTAACAAGCGAAGATTAGCCGTAACTACAATGGGTCAGCTCGGATATTTTTTAGTTGTCCCTTAATTATGCTGATATTTAACCCCTTTTAGTTAAAAAATAAACGGATTAGGTTGAAACGTAATCGTTTTAATAGCAGGTGATAAAAGGGTGTTGACTCTGTCTTTTAGGTCTGTAGAATGCGTCAGCACATAGGGTCTACGGCAGTTTAGATAAAGCAGCTTAGATTAAATGTTAAAGAAATTGCCCGAGTGGTGAAATCGGTAGACACAAGGGATTTAAAATCCCTCGCTTAATAGGCGTGCCAGTTCAATTCTGGCCTCGGGCACCAATTTCTTTATGTTAGATATAACATTAAATATATAAATTTGGCGGGTTGGCAGAGTGGCTATGCAGCGGATTGCAAATCCGTGGACCTCGATTCGACTTCGGGACGCTCCTTCCTGATTTTGCTTG
>NZ_FPLG01000010.1:0-9329 GCF_900120065.1 Moritella viscosa | reverse complement strand
GCTAAGTTGGTTCGCTTGATACTCCAATGCTTGATAACTTAAACGTTCATCGCCATGCACGAGTGCGATTGCATTCGGTCGTAATTCAGCTTGCTTTTGAATAAGCGAAGGTAATGGCTGATACTCCCAAGTGTGAACCTGCGTCGAGAAATCATTCAGCAGACCCATGGTTTGCTGATTGACTAAACTAAGTTGCCCTACTGGTATTGTAGGCTGTGCAACAATTTCATCTAAAAACTTAATAAAACCACTCAATAATTGTTCCGCAGTGCTTACCTTAAATCGATCTTTAGCATACGTTAAAATAAGTTCCCAAGGCGCTTGGGTTGATTCTCTGATATCTAAGGCCAAATCAAACAAGGCGTGGCGGCCTTTCTGATCACAGCTTTTAATATTAACCCCAGAGACCAATTCAATCGATGCATCAGACGTCTGTTGATGATTAAATAGCACCTGAAATAGCGGTGTTTCACCTACATTACGTGATATACCAAGACCATCCACTAATTGATCAAAAGGTAAAAGTTGATGTTCTTGTGCTTCTAATACAGCTTCATGTGTTAGTTTCAAACAATCGATAGCTTGGCTAGATGGCCAAATTTGATTATGAATAACCATGGTATTAACAAAAAAACCAATAATGTCAGCAACTTCAGCTCGATCCCGATT
The DNA here is from genome assembly GCF_900120065.1 of Moritella viscosa. NCBI lineage: Bacteria > Pseudomonadati > Pseudomonadota > Gammaproteobacteria > Alteromonadales > Moritellaceae > Moritella > Moritella viscosa. The sequence goes on along the minus strand of NZ_FPLG01000010.1, from coordinate 8,660 downwards.
CGCCATTGGAATACCGACCGAAATATCATTACGACCACTGTAGGCTGCAAGTGTTAACTGCCAAACAGCAAGCAACAAACTCGATGGTGTGATCCTTTGTTTGAGCGCTAACGCTGAGATCTTAGCCGTTCGATTCGTAGATAATGAATATTGGCAATGACCAGCAAGTCGCAACTGATGGATCTTTGCGGATGTATCATGCGCAATCAGTAATTCAGGTTGCACTGAACCTAACTTTGCTTTCCAATAGTTCAACTGTTGCTGTGCCTTTCCGGCGCGTAGCATTGCCGTCTGCCAAACCGAAAAATCAGTATATTGAATATTTAGCACTGTTAACGGGACGCCCCGATATGCTTGCACAAGGTCTCGAACAAAAATATCAATCGACCAACCGTCAGAAACAATATGGTGCATAACTAATTGTAAATGCCACTTCTGCAGCCCAACTTGTATTAAAGCGACTCTCAACGGTAATTCATAACTCAAGTTAAAACGTTTCTGTGCATGTTTACCACAGAAAGAATAAAGATCAGCCTCAGATTTAAGTCGCCAATCCTGTACTTCTAAAGGCACTATTGGAGCAGTGTCTAACTTTAACCATGTTACGTCATCTTTACTGACAAAATAGCTGCGTAATATCTGATGTCGCGCCAATACTTGCTGTAATGCTGATTCAAATAATCCATGCTCTAACGCGCCATTAATTTCAAAATCACCAACCATATGGTAAGCGCTATTGTCTGGGTCAATCTGATAAATATGCCATAAGCGTAATTGTGCTGGGGCCAAAGGAGATAACTCACACTCTTTTACTGGCACGATAGGTAGACGTTCAAAACTAAACCCCTTTGCCTGCAACAAGGATAAAAATTTCTCTTGTTCCGGTGCACCTAATTCGATAAAACGTCGAGCCAGTGCGTGTTTATCAATCTTATTCATACTCATAGTGTCTCCAACTCATCTAATAACATCGCCATTTCATCAAGTTCTAAATGTTCTTGTTGGTGGTTGAGAACAAATTCAGGTTCAAGCAACTCAGCCAGTGCTCGTAGGTCAGATGCATTGAAAAAATCACGTAAATTAATTTCTATACTAAGCTCTTCTCTCGCCGCAGCAATAACACGAGTTGCTAACAAAGAATGCCCGCCAAGCACAAAGAAATTATCATCTAGACTGACGGTTTCTAATTCAAGTAAGCGAGACCAGCTCGCTGCTAACCATATTTCCAACTCTGTTTCAGGCGCGTGATAACCTTTACTTTGTAATACAGGCGTAGGTAATGCTTTACGGTCTCTCTTACCATTAGGGGACAGAGGCATGTGCTCAATACCAATAAATAAGCTTGGTACCATATAATCAGGCAAATGTTCGGCAAGATACTTTTTAACTGACAACTCAACTGAATTATCCAGTTGTGCACAAACCAAATAAGCAATTAATTGATCACCTGCTGGCGCATTATGAACCACCACTGCAGCATCTGAAATAATTGAATTTTTGACTAACAGGCTTTCAATTTCTTCTAACTCAATGCGTAACCCTCGAATTTTAACCTGATGATCTAAACGGCCTAGATACTCTAAAGCACCATCAGCACGTCTTACGACCTGATCACCAGTACGATACATACGAGATCCTGCTTGTCCAAAGGGATTAGGAACGAAGCGATCTGCGGTCAAATCAGCACGATTCATGTATTCACGCGCCAACCCATGACCTGCAAGATAAAGCTCTCCTGGCACGCTGATAGGTACAGGGTAAAGCCTTTCATCGAGAACATGTAATTCTGTATTGGCAATAGCGAAACCAATCGGTACTCGTTGCTCCGAATCAATCTGACACTGCCAATAACTCACATCTATGGCCGCTTCCGTCGGGCCATATAAGTTATGTAATGCTATGTGCGGCGCTTGGGTTAAAACTGTACTAGATAAACCAGCTGGTAATGCCTCACCACTACAAATAATTTGACGTAATTGACGACATTCAGAGAGTGCAGCATCATGGATAAACGCCTGTAACATCGACGGTACAAAGTGAACGGTTGTCACAGCTTCGTTCACCATAGTTTCTTGTAACTGCCAAGGTGTTCTATGCGCATCAGGTGATGCAATAGCTAAACGAGCTCCGAACATTAATGGCCAGAAAAACTCCCATACAGAAACATCAAAACTAAATGGGGTTTTCTGTAATACACAGTCACTAGCCTGCAAAGCGTAATGTTGCTGCTTCCAGTTTAATCGGTTCTGCAATGCGCCCTGAGTATTCACCACCCCTTTCGGTAATCCAGTGGATCCCGAGGTATAAATCACATACAAAGCTTGGTCAGGATGCCATGCAACAGAAGGTGGTTGCTTAGCGTATGCAGCCAAATCCAGATTATCGAGGGTGATCACCTCTAACGTATCTTGCTCGGACCAAAGCCCCTGCGTCTCAACATCAGTAAGTAATAGACCTACATCCGCAGACTGTAAAATATAACTTAATCGTTCACTTGGATAACTCGGGTCTAACGGTACATAAGCGCCACCAGCACGTGTAATAGCATGAATACCAATCACTAAATTAACAGAACGAGGTAAACCGATAGCGACACGAACTTCAGGTTCTACCCCCTTAGTCTGTAGGTAATGCGCTAATTGATTAACGCGTTGTTCGAATTGTGCATAGCTAATTTGCTGCTCTCCCATAGAGACAGCAATCGCATCAGGCGTATGCAGCGCTTGTTCATGAATGGTGACCGTTAAAGGTTTAAAACCGCCCCAGTCATATTGCGTCGCATTCATTTGAGATATAGCGACTTGCTCACTCTTTGTTATCAGCGTTAATAGTGAAACCGCAATACTTGGCGTTGCTGTTACTTGAACGAGTAAATGCTGCCAGTGACCATGTAAACGTGCTATATAATTGGCACTAAACAGATCAACGGCGTAATTGAAAAATCCAGCCCATGAGCCGTCATCAAATTGTTGCATATCCATGCTTAAATCCAATTGTGCGCCACCCGCACCAGGGTCAAATGTGGTCACGTCTAAACCAGTCCAATTTTGTAAAAATGATTTATCAATACGCTGTAAATTAAATGAACTCTGATACAAAGGATGTTGCTGTAAATTACCTTTCGGTCCTATCTCAGCAACAAGCATTTCGAACGGTAAGTCCTGATTTTGTAATGCTCCAGATGAAAACGTACTCACCTGTTCAAGCAAAGTCGAAAACGATAGTTCATCAGAAAAACGTGCTGGAATAACAATGCTGTTAATGAAACAACCTTGCATGGCCTGTGTTTGATTCTGAGAACGCCCAGAGACAGGCACACCAATGCGAATTTCATCCTGCTGGGTATATTTATGTAATAACAGTTGCCAGAGAGTTAGTAACACATTAAACGTTGTCGTATTCTGTTCAGACGCTAATGACTGTATTGCATTCACCTGGTGACTACTTAATTCAAAATGATAGCGTTCACCTTGAGAATATAGTTCGCTTGAATGCGACTCTGGATATAAATTGAGAGGCTCAATATCAGCAACAAGCGCCTCTTTCCACCAAGTTAACTGTGACTCCACTTTCTCACTTAACAGCCAATCCTTTTGCCAATGTGAGAAATCAGCATATTGTAAAGCAGATGCTTCCAGTACAGGTTTTTCTGAATCAAGCATTAACGCATAATCGTCACTCAGTTCATTCAATAATAACTGGGTGCTGATGCCATCAGAGATTATATGATGCAGCACTAATAAAAATTGATAGTGATTTTCAGCTAAGCGCACCAGTTTAGTCCTTACTAATAAATCACTTTCAAGATCAAACGGTAGCGCTAACAATTCAGCAAAATTAACAGTTGCTTGTGCCCTATCCATATACCCTAATGTCAGGACAAGCTCAGCATGAGGGTTTATGCTTTGTAATACCTCACCTTGTTCGTGAATAAAGTGAGTGCGTAAAACCTCATGGCGCATCAACAAACGATTTAGTGCTTGTTGCAACAATGGAATATTTAGCTCACCTTTGAATTCAAGTGCTAGTGGCATATGGAAAGCAGCACTAGTCGGTTCAAGCTGATGCATAAACCAAAGTCTTCGCTGTGCTGCACTGGCGAGAATAGATTGCTCTCTGTCCACTGCAACAATCATGTCTTTACTTGAATGTTTAACTACACACTTAAACGCCATATCAGCCAGCACTGGCGAATCAAAAATGGCTTGTAATGGCAACGCTAGCTGATATTTCTGATCTAATTCACCAACCAAACGCATAGCCAATAATGAATGTCCACCTAATGCAAAGAAATTGCTGTCACGCCCGACACGTTCAACACCTAATAAGCGCTGCCATACTTGACTCAATAATTCTTCAACGTCCCCTTCAGGCGCTTTGAATTCTGTATCATTAAGTTGCGTCCAATTCGGCGCGAATAAGTTTTGTCGGTCGATCTTTCCAGCCGGTGTTAACGGCAGCTGATTCAATACAACAATCTTGGCTGGAACCATGTAGTCAGGAAGCACTTCAGCGAGACTACGTAATAGCATGGCTTCATCAAGGCTTCCTAATGATCCCTCTGACTGTTGTAAATAACCCACCAAACGTTTTCCACCTGGCGCATCATGCGCAACGACAGCACAGTGCTCAACACGACTTAGTTGCTGTAATTTTGATTCTATTTCACCCAATTCAATTCTGAATCCACGGATCTTAATCTGCTGATCAACACGCCCTAAATATTCCATGACGCCATCACCACGCCAACGCACTAAGTCACCCGTCCGGTACATACGCTCACCAGCGATACCGTAAGGATCAGGCAAAAATCGTTCAGCAGTTAAATCTGCACGGCCATGATAACCACGGGCTAAGCCAACTTCAGCGCCGATATATAACTCACCAGGGACACCTACAGGTAGACGATTAAGCTCGTTATTTAAGATATAGAGTCTACGTTCACCAACTGCGGTCCCAATCGGTGCATAGGCACTCTTCAATTCTGTTTCCGCATAAGCTTCCCATATCATAGGGGTCACAACGGTTTCGGTTGGGCCATAGCCATTAATAACACGTTGAGGATGTAATACCTGTTGTAAACGTTCATAGGTTTCACGGGTAAATGCTTCGCCTCCGAGAGTCCATGAGCGAACCGTTAACGCCGGTTTATTATAAGCAACCCAATCAAGTAGTGGTCCGACATAACTAGGGGGGAAACAGGCGATTGTCACGCCTTCTTGCTCGAGCACCTGACACGTTTTCTCCGCACTCCATAATGCTTGGTCTCGGATAACAAGACGAGAACCAAATGCCAGCGGCACAGCCCAACGCTCGACCGCGCCATCAAAACTAATCGATGCAAAATGAAGTTCAACATCATCTGGTGTCATACCATAACGCTCACCGATAGTTTGCACGTGCATACTTAAACCAGCCTGTGTTAAGGCAACGCCTTTGGGCCGGCCTGTAGAGCCAGAAGTATAAATAAGGTAAGCTAATTGTTGAGGGTGATAATCCACACTCGGCGCATCAGTCGGATAGCCAGTCATTAATTTTTGATCAAGATAAACGTGTTTGATCCCTTTAGGACCAACGATTATCTCAGCTAATAACGAATGGGTAAGTAATAACTTAACGCCGCTGTCTGCCAGCATGTAATTTAATCGTTCGCTAGGATAAGATGGATCTAATGGTAAAAATGCCCCGCCAGATTTAAGCACGGCAAGCATCGCCACTAACATGCAATTACCGCGTTCAAAAGCAACACCGACAGGAACATCGGCACCAACACCTTTCTCAATTAAGTAATGGCTAAGTTGGTTAGCTTGCACTTCAAGCATGCGATAACTTAACCGCTCATTACCATGAACTAACGCTATCGCATCAGGTCTCAATTGTGCTTGTTTCTGAATCAATAAAGGCAACGCTTCATAATTCCAACTATGCGGCTGAGTTAAAAACCGGTTTAGTTGCACTAACGTCGACTCTGGTACAGAAGTCAGTGATGCGAGCATTTGTTGCGGATTGCTCACTAACTCATTTAGATTTAACGCCATTAACTCAGCAATATTCTCAATCTGACTTGCACTAAATTTAGTTTGATCATAAGCAAATACGATCCTTAAACATTCCCCAGGTAAAATAGCTAACGTGAGCGGATAATGTGTAAATTCATAACTGTCAGGCTCACCTAATTGCAAACCTGATTTATTTTGTTTAAATAACGCTTCATCCAGTGGGTAATTTTCAAATACCACTAACGTATCAAATAAGGACTCTCCAGCCCAACCACTATCCTGCTGGATCTGCGCCAGTGATGAATAGCTAAATTCTCGTTGTGCTACACCTTCACGTTGTAATTTATGTAACCAATCTAGCACCAGAGCATTTGGCTCAATAGCGACAGTCATCGGTAACGTATTGATGAACAAACCAACCATAGCATCGCTACCCAGTAACTCGGTCGGTCGACCTGATACCGTATTACCAAATACAGGATTTTTTTGACGACTTAGGGTACCGAGAGTCAACGCCCAAGCACCTTGCATCAAGGTATTTAGAGTAAGTCCTTGTGGCTTTAATTGAGATTCAAACAAGGATGTTTGTAATGCTGTAAAATCTAAATTATAACGCTGGAACCCGTCCTCCGCAGTCTCTTTAGAATAATCAGTGTCACCATAACTAACCGTCAATTGAGTTGGTGATTCAATATCAGATAAGTACTGCTGCCAGAAGGTACTTGCAGCATCAGTATCACTCTGATTTAACCACATTAGATATTGGTCAAAAGAGTCAGCAGATCGAGAGAAGTTATCACCTGCATATAGGCCTAATAACTCACTGAATAATATTCCTGTACTCCAACCATCCATCAACACGTGATGTAAAGTCAGGATGCAAATATAATCGTGTTCAGCAATACGTAATAAATCAATCCGCCATAGTGGTCCTTGATTTAATTCAAAACCTTGCGTAATTAGACGCTCGCGAAGCTGTTTAATACTCGTTGTAATATCCACCTCAAAACGCAGGTCAACTTCCACAAAAGGCAGATCACATAAAGGCCAAATAGCCATAAAATCTGTGCCTTTATTATTTAAAACACTGGCTCTTAGAATTGGATGTCGCTGCATTAACAATGCCCAAGCATCCATTAGCTTGCTCGGTTCGAGTGCATGCATTGGCAAAGCAAGTTGATTTATATATGAACTATTGCCTGTCGCTAATTCGCCATGAAATAATAGCCCTTGCTGTAAGCTCGAAAGAGGCCAAATATCCTCAGGTATGTCGCTAATCAAATCAAGGCTAGCTTGGTCCAGTCCACTTAATGCAACATCTGATGGTGTCAATAATGGTTTATTCGCATCAAAATGAGAGACCACAATGACGCATTGTTGCTGGAATAACGCGATAAAGTCATTACGCTGGTCAGTAGTAAAGGCTGTATTGTCAAACTCAAAATTCAACGCTAAACCGCTATGAGTAAGTTGTGCATTCAATACGATTGCAGCATCGGCTTGGCAGTCTATCGCTCGCCACAACCCTGATTCTTTAAGTTTCAGCGCATCATGTTCATGACTACTGACCTTACCTAAAAAGTTAAACAACACATCAATCGAATCACGACTCGTCATTAAACCTTGCTGTATTGACGCGCTATAATCTAATCCGCCGAGTTCAACTTTTCGTAATTGTTCTTTAGTTTGTTTTAAGCGAGTTTCAAAATCGATATGCCCCTTAAACACTTGTGGATAGAGAGACGTAAACCAACCAACACTGCGACTTAAATCTAAACCATATTCGTCCCCAAACCGGCCATGACTTTCACGATGTAATCGCACTAGGTCACGCTCGGTAAAGGCAAATAAACTTTCAACCATAATCAACAAGAGTAATTCTTCTAGATTGAGCCTTGCATACATTTTCGCCTGTAGAGTCCAATGCGCTAAAGTTTTATTTTCAACTGTCCATTGCGATGTCGAAATGCCCGAATCATCACCTAACTCAAATAACGATTCAATGTTATCTTGAGCTTGCCAATAGCTAAGTGCTTTAGCGGAAACTGAGCGATTTGAAAGCGCAGAAGCCCAATCATTCAAACTGTGGGTTTTGTTCGCTAATTGAATATTATCTTTAAGGGCTAACTGCTGATAAGCGTGCATTAGATCTTCTAATAGCACCCGCCAAGAATAAGCATCGACAGCCAAATGGTGGATTGTGAGTATAAATTGAGGGTTAACATCATCAGCTAAATAAAGCGCGCCTAATAAGCGGCCTTTTTCAATATTTAAAGCCTCCTGTAAATCATTAACATATTCCCCAATATTATTATCTAATTGACGTTCTTGAAACACGAATGAAGCTTGATCAATACTCAGGTGATCACAATCCCAACCATCTTCAGTCTGTTTAAAGCATAAACGTAAAGAATCATGATGTTGAATTAAAGCGTAAACGGCTTTCTTTAACAATGACGGGACTAACTGTTCGTTCAATTCAAAATGTAAATATTGATTACAATTGACTGAACCATAGTGAGTAAGAAAACGTTGCTGAACCGCATTAACTTTAGCACTACCTTGTAATTCTGATTGGTCTGCGGGTATGTCATTTGACACTAAAATGCAGCAAGCCATATCAGTAAGTATTGGTTTATCAAAAATATCTTTTGGCGTTAA